>JAAUTD010000091.1 GCA_012031845.1 Synechococcaceae cyanobacterium SM1_2_3 | reverse complement strand
CTTTGGCAAAGGGGGGAGCCACGCCAGTGGCGGGGGGATTTTGTCCCGCTACAAACGCCCGGAATCGGTGCTGGTGGTGGTTTACACCGCGACCGGCGAGGTTCTGGTGTTGCGGCGCTGTCAGCCGCCCGATTTCTGGCAGTCGATCACAGGTAGCCTGCGCTGGGAAGAAACTGATCCGCTGGACGCGGCGCGGCGCGAATTGCGCGAGGAAACCGGCTTGGGTGATAACGTGGATGTGGTGAATTGCGGCATCGTCAACCGTTTTCCAATCCTGCCGCCGTGGCGACATCGCTATGCGCCGGAGGCGATGGAAAATATCGAATACGGGTTCCGGGTCTGGCTGCCAGAACGCTGGCCGGTGGTGCTGAATCCCGCTGAACACTGCGAATATCAATGGCTGCCCCGGCGCAAGCAGTAACCAGGGTTGCGTCATGGACTAACCGTGACGCTATTTTGCAACTGCCTTGACCTCCTCGGTTACCGACTGCCAGATTGGACGATCCAGCCAGTAACGATCCGCAATCCCTTTGCGATAAGCGTCCAGAGCCTCGGCAGAGGAATTAACCCGCAGATTGCTAACGGATAGATCTTCGTTCTGCCAGCGTTCGTGCCAGAACACAATGGCGCGAAACTTTGGAAACTCTCCGGGCAACCGCTGGAAAAATTCCGCGATCCATTGCGCCTTGCTCCCTTCCTTCGGAAATTCCCCGATGCCCCATTCGGCCAGCATCAGCGGTTTAGCCGGGTCTACCTGACTGAGTTCCTGATAAGCGCGGCTCAAGGCCGCATCAACGCTGATCCAGCCTGGCCCTTTGAACTGCTTGCCATAGGCGCTAAGCGCCAGCCAGTCGGCATAATCCGGCCCAGGGTAATACTGGCTCATGGCGTTCCACGGTTGCTCAGGGACCGAGCCGTTGTTGGGATGCCAGACCCAAAGAATGTTTGAAGCGCCCTTGGCCCGCACCCGATCCACTACATAGCGATAGGTCTTTTTGAAAATTTCCGGGCCAGCAAAGCAGTGGGCGCAACCGTCTACCGGTGCGTCTTTCCCGTAATAAACCCCCGACCAGGAAAACCAGTCGCCATTCATTTCCAGCCCCCAGGAAACGAACAGAGGTTTGCCATACTCCTTGGCCTGACTGGCCCATTGATCAATGTATTCATCCCACTGGCCGGCCAGAATCGCTTGCAGATTGAAACGTCCCCGTTGACTACGCGGGGTGTTGTGATCCACTGGACGATCCCAAGGCGACCAGAAAACCAGCGGGATCGCGCCGTAATGGGTGATGATCGCAAGCTGTTGTTGAGGAAAGCTTTGATTGCCCCAGTCGCTGGAGAACGCCACGATAGCCTGCCGCCTGCCGACCTGCTGATCAAAGCCTTCGATCTGTTCCAGCGTCACCGTGTCTTCGCGTTCGCCAAAGTCAATGTAAGCCCCGGCGTAGGCGCGGCCGTCGGGAATTACCAGCCGGGTTTCTGGTGAACTCGCCGCTGCGGTTTGTCCGTAAAAACACACCGCAATCAGGAGCAACAGCGGGATTATTCGCATGATTCAAGCCGCCTTTTGGGTGATGGGCTGGATGACTTCCGGCGCCGTTTCAGGCAACGCATTGACGGTGCCCTTGCGATCCTGCTGGCCCCAGCCATACCACCCGCCGCGCAAAGCCCGCAGAATCGAAGCCCAAACCGCGTAACACAACAAGGGCCGATACACAAAGCGCATCGGAAAAATCCGCAACGCGGCTCGCAGCGGCTCCTGTTCCAGATGACAGCCCAGCAGCGCCATTGCCCATTCCAGCGCAAAAAAGAAGGCTGCATAACCGATCAGCGCGCCGCCTGCACCCCAGATCAGCGACAAAATCAGCATCACATCCACCACCGGAACCAGCGCGATCAGAAAAATCTGACAGAACCACACGCTGGGCAGGCTGAACCAGCCCAGGCCGGGATGCTTGAAGCTGCCGACCAGATCGCGATGTTTCCACAGGCATTGCAAGGTGCCGAACGCCCAGCGCACCCGCTGCCGAACCAGCAGCCGCAACGTGTCCGGGGCTTCGGTATAGGCCACCGCCAGCGGCGCATAGCGAATCCGGTAACCGGCCCGATGCAGGTGAAAAGTGAGATCGGTATCTTCCGCCAGAGTATCGGCGACGATGCCGCCCGCTTTGACAATCGCTGATTTTTTGAACGCGCTGGTGGCGCCCGGAACCACCGAGATCGCGTTCCAGCAGTCGTAAGCCCGCCGATCCAGATTGAAACCGCAGATGTATTCCAGCGACTGAAAGCGGGCGATCCACGAGTTGAGATTGCCGACCCGAATATGCCCGCACACCGCGCCAACCTCCGGCTGCGTCAGCGGCGCTGCCAGATGCCGCAGGGTGTCGCGCTGAAACTGGGTGTCGGCGTCCAGCATCACGATCCATTCATGGCGAGCCATCTGCAACGCCTGATCCAGCGAATGCGCCTTGCCGCAATTGGCGTGAGTGAAAGGCCGAATCCGCGAATCCTGCGCCGCCAATTCCTGAATAATCGTCAGAGTGGCATCGGTCGAGCCGTCGTCGATCACAATGATTTCCAGCGGCCCGGCATAGTCGCTGGCCAAAATGGATCGCAGCGTGGACGCGATCACCTTGGCCTCGTTGTAGGCGGCGATGACTACCGACACCGGTTCGTTGCCGGTCAGAATCGGCGTCTGCTGAGCTTGCCGCCGCCGATGCCGCAACGCCAGCACCGCGACCAGCGCGTTGCGGATGAACAGCAGCAGGGTTGTTCCCACAATGAAAGTCCAGGCCAGCGCTTCCAGTTTTTGCAGCAGATTCAGTCCGGTCTGGGCGACCAGCCGTGATTCGGCCGGATCATCGGCGGGAATCGGCGGCATCAGCGTCGAGCGCGGCACATTGAGCAGGGTTTCCAGCAATACGATCTGATCGCCGCGATTCCGCAGATAGCCAATAATGCCCGGCAAAGCAGCGACGGTGGCGGAGCGGTCGCCGCCGCCATCGTGCAGCAGGATGATATTGCCTTCGCCGCGCCGCGCCTTGACCCGCTCCAACACATTGTCCAGGGTCGGCTCGTTCCAGTCTTCGCTGTCAACACTCTCGGCAATGGTGAGATAACCCAGATCCTGCGCCTTGGCCAACGTTAGAAATTCCCCCAGCGACTGTGGATAAGTGTCGGCGTGATAGGGCGGGCGAAACAGCCGGGTCGAAACCCCGGCAATTCCTTCGATGATCCGTTGATTGGCGTTCAGCTCGAACACAATATGCTGGTCAGTCGCCTTTGACAGGTCGGAATGCCAGTAGGAGTGATTCCCCAGTTCGTGACCCTCGGCCAGGATGCGGCGGATGATTTCAGGATGTTCCGCCGCCCGGCTGCCCACCACGAAAAAGACCGCCTTTACCCCTTCCGCCTTGAGAATGTCCAGAATGCGCGGCGTCCACTCCGGGTCAGGGCCATCGTCAAAGCTCAAGACCACCTCTGAGCCTGTTCCGGCTCCGCGATGATAAATGACCGGCAGAGCGGGAAATTTCTGATACCGCGCCTGCCACGGCGCGGCGGCGGGCGCAGTGATGCGGCGTTCTCCTGATTCGCGCTGGTGGGTGACGGTCAACACATCGCCTTTACCGATGTTGGCGACGGCATCAGTCGGCGCTATCGGCTCCAGCGCGGTCGAGATCAGGCCCGGACGGGCGATCACCGGCCAGATCGCCGGATCTTCGTGGCCCAGTTGATATAGCGCCACGCCGCCGACGCCCTTGTGCAGAGCCGTGACATATTGATTGCGAAAGGTGATGGCGTCCAGAAACCACACCGAATGCAATCCGCCGCCTTCTTCATAGGTAAAGTGCGGTTGATACAGCGGCGGTTCGACGCTGACCGTCTGAGTTCCCGCCAGCCGGGCGCGAGCCATCGCGTCCTCAAAACTCAGCATCATGGCTGCGCCGTCCTCCGGCCAGTCATAACCATAATTGCCAATGCCGACCACCCACTGCTTCGGATCGCCGTGTTCCAGCAACGCATTCAGCCATTCATTCCACCACGGCCAGGACGCCATCGGCCCGGCGGCGTCGTCCTCGCCATTCTGGTGATAAAGCTGCGCGACAAAGCGATCCACCACTCCCGCCAGCGCATCCAGATCGAAAACCGCAATGTCGTTACCGACGGGAACGCACAGCCAGAGTTCGAGATTTTCCGCATGAAGGTAGGCAGCCAGATCGGTGAGCAATCCGGTCAATTCAGGCCGATAAGCCGGGTCCAGTTGTTGCCAGTCAATGAGAACGCCCGCCGCGCCGATAGCCTGCAAGGCCGTTGTGAGCTGCTGGAAAAATGGCGGTCTCTGGTCAGGGCGACGAGCCAGTTCCTCCACAATCTCTGGTTGCCAGTTGTTGCCGACCAGATTGGAAAGCTGCGGCAGCAGCTTGACCCCACTGGATCGGCTGAAGCGAGCCATTGGCGCATCCGGCGCCGCGATCAGGGGTTCGGTAAAGCTTTTCATGGCAAACCATTCCGGCGCGACATGGGTGATGTGCGGGTAATGGGCCTTGAGCGACTCGAAAGCGGCGGCTTTCCACGGCGGATAAAACGCCAGCAATACCGGTTCCTCGGTAGATAGCGACGTTCGGGGAACCGGCGGCTGGGCCGATTCTCCCGGCTTTTGGCGCAGCCAGTCCGGCGGCGGCGGCGAGAACGGGATCGATGGCTGCAAGCGGGTGGTGGCGTGAAACCCGGATTCAGGATGGGGCAGTGTCTCGGCGCTGCCCAGCTTCGGCAGCACCAGTACAGCCCGGATGAATATAATCAGCAGAAGCAGGATCAGCGCTGCGGCCAGCAGGGTCGCCAGGCGCACCTGATTCCAGCGCCGACCATTGCGATCCAGAAAAACAAAGCGTGGTGACGAGTCCAAAACGGTTGACCTCTCTTGCAAAATTTGAACTTTCGCTGACTGCGCCGCGCAACGGGCAGGATGCCCGTTCTACACACTTGGAACTTTCGCAAACTGCGCCGCGCAACGGGCAGGATGCCCGTTCCATCCGCTATAGTTTGCTGACAAACCCACGGAGAACGACACATGAGCTTGTTTGATCGCGCCGGTTCGGGAGCAGAACGATGATGCTCAAGCTGGACCAGGTACACACCTTCTACGGCCAGATCGAGGCGCTGAAAGGCGTGTCGCTGGACGTTCATCCCGGCGAGATTGTGACTCTTATCGGCGCGAATGGCGCGGGGAAAAGCACCCTGCTGATGACTATTTGCGGTTCGCCGCACGCGACCAGAGGCAGCGTCAGTTTCGAAGGGCAGGATATTACCCACAAGCCGACTCACGTCATCATGCAATGCGGGCTGGCGCTGGCGCCAGAGGGACGACGAATCTTTCCCGGCCTGACTGTCCAGGAAAATTTGCAGATGGGCGGCTTTTTCGCCGACAAGGCGCGGCTGGAAACCGATCTGGAACGGGTGTTTGGGCTGTTTCCGCGCCTGAAGGAGCGGCGCAGTCAACGCGGCGGCACCCTGTCCGGCGGCGAGCAGCAAATGCTGGCGATTGGCCGCGCCCTGATGAGTCGGCCCAATCTGCTGCTATTGGATGAGCCCTCGCTGGGTCTGGCTCCGATGATCATTGCCCAGATTTTTCAGATTCTGAAAGAAATCCGCGATGAAGGCGTCACCATCTTTCTGGTGGAGCAGAACGCGCACCGCGCCCTGCAACTGGCGGATCGAGGTTATGTGCTGGAAAACGGACGGGTTGTACTGGCCGACAGCGGCGCTAATCTGCTGGCCAATGATCAGGTGCGCAAAGCCTATCTCGGCGCTGAAACCCATCGCGCTGACGCAGTTCCGACAGGTTGCAGCGCGGGACGCGGGCATCCTGCCCGTGTCCAAACCGGCAGGATGCCCGTTCCACATCACTGAACAAGCAACATTAACAGGACTTTCGCGCCATCCGTTCGCTCTGACGCTTCGACACGCTCAGCGGTCGAAGGGCATTCATCGGTCAAACCGGGGTTCGACAGGCTCACCCGAACGGTTTTCTTGCCAGAAGCAAAAGTCCTGATTAAGCATCAGGCGATTTCGTCCAGCACCGCCTGAACCCGCTGACCAATTTCTTCAATCGTCCCGGTGCCCTTGACCGTGCGCAACAAGCCCTTGCGGGTGTAATACTCAATCAATGGCGCGGTTTTCTCCTCGAACACTTGCAACCGATTGCGAATCGTGGCCTCGTTGTCATCAGCGCGGCCCCGTCCCAGCAGGCGCTTGACGATCTCCTCATAATCCACCTCGAAAAACAGCACCAGATCCAGCGGCTGACTGATTTTGTCCAGAATTTGATCCAGCGCCTCGGCCTGCGCCAGATCGCGGGGAAATCCGTCCATCATGAAGCCCTTCGGGTTGGTCCTGGCCAGATTTTGCAGCCCGTTCTCAATCATCCCCAGCACGATGTCAAACGGCACCAGATTGCCGGCGTCCATGTGCGGCTTGGCGCGGCGGCCCAATTCGGTGTCGGCGGCGACTTCGGCGCGCAGCAGATCGCCGGTGGCAACCGTGGACACCCCGTAACGGGCAATGATGGCGTCGGTTTGGGTTCCCTTGCCGGAGCCAGGGGCGCCTAGCAAAACGATTCTCATGGTGGTTTCACTCTCTATGGATTTTGACAGGAACAAAAACAGTCATTGAACTGAAAACAGGCTGAAGACGGAATGTGACTGTGGCTGTCAAGCATTCGGCCTTGTTGTAGTATAGGCACTGTTTTATTCATCAACCGCTGCACCCACGTCAACGCCATGCTGTTGAATAGAATTCATTGACTGGGCGCAGAGTAGGAGGAGTGGGCGTCATGCAAAGCGCGGATCGCCAGAACAACAGCTATTCATAGGCCAGACGGCCCATTACAGCACCCGCCGATGCCTTCAAACCTTCGATTTGATGACCATGATTGCCTTGCCGCCAGTATGGCCTATTCTTTAGGCACGAGCGGTGCGCCAGGCTTGATGTTTCCGGCAAGACTCCCGGCAAGGCGCACCGCCGCCTATCGGCTTGCGCCACTTCCGCCGAGAACAGTTTTATTCAACCAACGACAACGAGCAGAACGAGGAGTAACCATGCGGTCAATTGATTCACACAGCGGAGGATTCACGCTATGGCGGCGCTAGGACTGATCTTCGCGTTACTTTGCGCCGTCGGCGCACTGGTCTACGGCGTCAAGTCCGTGCAATGGGTGCTGGCCAAGGACGCTGGCAATGCCCGAATGCAGGAAATTGCATCGGCGATCCAGGAAGGCGCCAGCGCCTATCTGAACCGGCAATACACCACCATCGCCATTGTCGGCGTGGTCATCGGCGTAGTGATCTTCTTCACCCTGGGGCCACTGTCCGCCATCGGCTTCGCCATCGGCGCCATCTGTTCGGGCGTGGCCGGCTACATCGGCATGTACGTCTCGGTGCGCGCCAATGTCCGCACCGCGCAAGCCGCTCATGACGGCTTGAACGCAGCGCTGGAAGTCGCATTTCGCGGCGGCGCGATCACCGGGATGCTGGTAGTCGGCCTGGGCCTGCTCGGCGTGGCGGGTTATTACATCCTGCTGTATCTAGTCGCTGGCAAGGTTCCTGATCTCGGCCCGCTGGTCGGCCTGGCTTTTGGCAGCTCGCTGATTTCGATCTTCGCCCGACTGGGCGGCGGCATCTTCACCAAGGGCGCTGACGTGGGCGCGGATTTGGTCGGCAAGGTCGAAGCCGGTATTCCCGAAGACGACCCGCGCAATCCTGCCGTGATCGCTGACAACGTGGGCGACAATGTCGGCGATTGCGCCGGGATGGCCGCTGACCTGTTCGAGACCTATGCCGTCACCATTATCGCCACCATGCTGGTCGGCAGTCTGTTGTACACCGGCGACTCGATCCAGAACGCCATTATCCTGCCCTTGGTGATGGGCGGCGTGTCCATCATCGCCTCGATCATCGGTTGTGGCTACGTCAAGGCCCGTGAAGGCGAAAAGATCATGAACGCGCTGTATCGCGGTCTGGGCGTCGCTGGAGGAATTTCCGCAGTGGCTTTCCTGCCGGTCATCTTTGTGGTGATGGGCGGCGAGAATCCCTGGGGTCTATACGGTTCGGCGCTGGTCGGACTGGCGCTGACTGCGGCAATGGTGGTCGTCACCGAGTATTACACCGCCACCGAGTTCAGCCCGGTCAAAAAACTGGCCGAAGCCTGCACCACCGGCCATGCCACCAACATCATCGCCGGTCTGGCGATTTCAATGAAGGCCACGGCGCTGCCGGTGCTGGCGGTATGTCTGAGCATCGGTCTGTCCTACTCCTGGGCCGGGCTGTATGGCATCGCGATTGCCGCTACGTCCATGCTGTCGATGGCGGGCATCATCGTGGCGCTGGACGCCTACGGGCCGATCACCGACAACGCCGGCGGCATCGCTGAAATGGCCGACATGGACGAGAAAATTCGCGGCATCACCGATCCGCTGGACGCGGTCGGCAACACCACCAAGGCCGTGACCAAGGGTTATGCGATTGGATCGGCGGCGCTGGCGGCGCTGGTGCTGTTCGCCGACTTTGAACACAAGCTGGCGCTGTCGAACATCAAGGTTGATTTTTCCCTGACTGACCCCGTAGTCATTATTGGGCTGTTCATTGGCGGCATGATCCCGTTCCTGTTCGCGGCGATGGCGATGGAAGCGGTGGGTCGGGCGGCGGGCAGCGTGGTGGTCGAAGTGCGCCGCCAGTTCCAGGAAATCGCCGGGATCATGGAAGGCACCACCAAGCCGGATTATTCGCGGGCGGTGGATTTGCTGACCAAATCGGCGATCCGGGAGATGATCATCCCATCGCTGCTGCCGGTGTTGACGCCTATCGTGGTGGCGTTCGGCATGGCTTGGCTGATGGGAGCGGAAGCTGGACCCAAGGCGCTGGGCGGTTTGCTCATGGGTACGATTGTCACCGGCCTGTTCGTGGCGATTTCCATGACCGCTGGCGGCGGCGCTTGGGATAACGCCAAGAAGTACATCGAAGACGGCAATTTCGGCGGCAAGGGTTCGGAGGCGCATAAAGCCTCGGTCACTGGCGATACCGTTGGCGATCCCTACAAGGACACCGCTGGCCCGGCGGTGAACCCGCTGATTAAGATCATCAACATCGTGGCGCTGCTAATTGTGCCGCTGCTGGTCTAGTCCAACGGGTGTCATTTATCGCATGAGCCGAGGGGCGGGCGACAAACCCGCCCCTTTACTTTGGGTGAGATTAAAAACAGCGCGGGCGTCCTGCCCGTATTCGGTTCATGGGCTGGAATCCTGTGTTACGAGGGATGCAATATGTCTGAATTGACCCATTTCAACGCAGCGGGCGAGGCGCAGATGGTGGATGTCGGGGCCAAAGCCGCCACCAAGCGAGTGGCCGTTGCGGTCGGCTATATTCAGATGCAGCCGACTACGCTGGATCGAATCATCGCGGGAAACCATGCCAAGGGCGACGTGCTGGGCGTCGCCCGCATCGCCGGGATTATGGGCGCCAAGCGCACCGCCGATCTGATTCCGCTGTGCCATCCGCTGGCGCTGACGCATATCGCGGTCGAGTTGCAACCCTTGCCGGAACGCAGCGCGGTTCGCTGTCAGACCACGGTGGAAACCCACGGTCGAACTGGAGTGGAAATAGAGGCGCTGACTGCGGTGCAGGTGGCGCTGCTCACCATTTACGATATGTGCAAAGCGGCGGATCGCGGCATGATCATGACCGACATCGGACTGCTGGAAAAATCGGGCGGCCAGTCGGGACTGTGGATCGCGGCTGCAAGCGGCAGGCATACGGCTGAATCCGGCCAGGAGTGAATCATGCAAAACCGGCAGAAGACAGGCGGACTGGCGCTGGTCGCCGCGCTGCTGATCGGCGGTTGCGCGGGTGGATCGCCGCCACTGAATTTGGGACTGAGCGAAGGTCGGCTAAAACCATGCCCCAATTCGCCCAACTGTGTTTCATCACTAGCCGCCGCCGTCGGTCAGCGGGTTGAGCCGTTGCCCTATGCTGGCGATGCCGAAAAAGCCCAGCGTTGGTTGCTGGCGGTGCTGAACGGCATGAAGCGCGTCCACATCCAGCGCACTGATCCCGGCTATATCCATGCGGAATTCCGGTCGGCGCTCTGGGGCTTTGTGGACGATGTGGAATTTCAGTTTGAACCGTCCGGCGTGATTCAAATGCGATCCGCGTCACGCACCGGCTATTACGATTTCGGGGTCAACCGCGAACGGATTGAAGCGATTCGCGTCCGGTTCGCGGCGCAACCCGCCACCGCCCCTTAATTCGTTAAATCAGGGTTGGCTGCAACCACGGACAGCCATCGCGCAACAGCGCCTCGGCGGTGGCCGCTTCGACC
This sequence comes from Synechococcaceae cyanobacterium SM1_2_3, assembly GCA_012031845.1. Taxonomy (GTDB): domain Bacteria; phylum Pseudomonadota; class Gammaproteobacteria; order Competibacterales; family Competibacteraceae; genus Contendibacter. The sequence goes on along the minus strand of JAAUTD010000091.1, from coordinate 1,718 downwards.
GGGCGGGAAAAGTAATAGCCCTGGCCGAAATCACAACCCAGCGCGGTCAGAAATTCAGCCTGCTGGCGGGTTTCCACTCCTTCCGCCACCACGGTTTTGCCCAGGGTTCGCGCCAGCGCAATGATGGCCTTGACGATATTCAGCCTGCTGGAATCCTGATCCATCGCCTGAATAAATGAGCGGTCAATCTTGAGGGTATCGAACGGAAACTGATGCAGATAGCTCAGCGAAGAATAGCCTGTGCCGAAATCATCCATGCTCAGTTGAAAGCCCTGCTGATGCAATTCACGCAGCGTAGTTTGTGCCGCATCGGTATCTTCCAGGATGACGCTTTCGGTAATTTCCAGATTCAGCAGCGCCGGTTGGCAGCCGTATTCATTCACCAGCCGCTTGATCTCCTCGGCCAGATTGGCGCTAGTGAACTGACGGCTGGACAGATTGACGTTAATAGTCGGCGCGGGTGAATAACGCTGCGCCCACTGCTGGGATTGCCGACAGGCTTCGGCCAGCACGAAATGGCCGATGGGTAAAATCAGCAGGGTTTCCTCGGCGGCTGGAATGAAATCATTGGGCGGGATCAGACCGCGTTCAGGATGCTGCCAGCGCACCAGCGCCTCAAAACCCTTCAGCCGACCGCTGCCCAATTCAACAATAGGCTGGTAATAAACCAGAAACTCCCGCCGCTCCACCGCCCGCCGCAAGTCATGTTCCAGTTGCATCATGTTCACCAGCCGGGTGTGCATGGCGGGATGGAACAGCACATAGCGATGCTGCGCCGCTTCAATCCGCTTGGCCTGATACATGGCGATGTCGGCGTCGCGCAGCATCGCTTCCGGTTCGGCATAACGGTCGTCGGCCTGCACGATGCCGATACTGACGCTGGTGTAAATGTCGTGGCCGTCAAGCGCGAAAGGTTCAAGCAGGGTGTGTTCCAGCCGCTCGGCGCACAGACACACATCATTGGGCTGGCGCAGATCGCTCAGCAGGATCAGAAACTCGTCGCCGCCCAGCCGGGCTACGGTGTCTTCCGGGCGCAGACAGTCGCGCAATCGCTGGCTAATGCTGACCAGCAGGCGGTCGCCAATGCTGTGTCCCAAACTGTCGTTGATCACCTTGAACCGGTTCAGATCGAGAAACAGCAGGGCGAACCGGTAATCGGGCGCTCGCCGTCGCCGTTTGATCGCCTGTTCGATGCGTTCCAGCACCAGGGCGCGGTTGGGCAACTGAGTCAAGGCGTCGTGAAAGGCGTGATGGCGCAATTGTTCCTCGCTGTGCTTGCGCTGCGAGATGTCGCGCACCACCGCCAGTAACAGTTGGCGTCCCTCGGCATTGATCCGTTTGAGGTTGATTTCAGCCCATAGCACCCGTCCGATGGCCGTGCGCAGTTGGCATTCAAAGCGTTGCGGCCTTCCCGCCAGCGCCCGCAGCCAGCGCACTTTCCAGACCGCCGGGTTGAGATCAACCAGCCAGTCACTGGGCGGACGGCGGCGCAGCTCCGCCAGCGGGCAACCGGATAATTCCACCGCCTGGCGATTGGCGTCCAGCAGCGCATTCCCGCGCAAGTCCAGCACCGCAAGGCTGTCATAGGCGCTTTCAAACAGCAGCCGGTAGTTGGTTTCCGAAGCTCGCAAGGCGGCCACCGTGCGCTGCTGTTCCCGCAGGCCGGTGTAAACCTTGAGCGCCGCGACGGCGATAGGGCGATCCGCGGCTTCGAGGTT
>JAAUTD010000090.1 GCA_012031845.1 Synechococcaceae cyanobacterium SM1_2_3 | reverse complement strand
ATCACCTGGCCGTCGTCGAATTCTTCCAGCCCGTTCAGGCAGCGCAGAAAGGTGGATTTGCCGGAACCGGACGGGCCGATGATCACCACCACCTCGCCCCTGGCGATCTCGGTGGACGCATCGTCTACCGCCCGCACCGGCTGGCCGCGCCCGGTGAACACCTTGACCAGATTGCTGACCTTAATCACTGCGGGCAAACCTCCGCTCCAGCCAGAACAGCAGTTGCGACAACACCGAAGTGACCAGCAGATACAGCAGGGCGACGGTGAACCAGATTTCAAACGTAGCAAAGCTGGACGTGATGATCTCGCGCCCGCTCTTGGTCAGGTCGGTAATGGCGATCACCGACACCAGCGACGAATCCTTGATCAGGCTGATGAATTGCCCAGCCAGCGGCGGCAGCACCCGCTTGAACGCCTGCGGCAGCACGATATAGATCATGGTCTGGGCGCTGCTCATGCCCAGCGAGCGAGCCGCTTCGGTCTGGCCCTTATGAATGGACTGAATGCCGGCGCGGATAATTTCGGCGATGTAGGCTCCGACAAACAGCGCCAGGGCGCCGATGCCTGCGACGGTCCGATCCAGATTCAACACCGTGCCGATGAAGAAATAGAAGATGAATATCTGCACCAGCAACGGCGTGCCGCGAATCAGCTCGATGTAGAAAATCGCCAGTCCGCGCAAGGCCGGATTGCTGGAAACGCGGCTCAGGCCGGTGATCAGACCAATTAGTAAACCAAATAACCCGGAGACAAAGGAAATCCAGATAGTGACCCACAAGCCCTGAGTCAGCGGCCCCACCCGCCACTCGAAATCATGGCCGACTGTGTCGCCTTCAGCGACGGGATCGCCGACCGCAACTTGCGCTTTTTCCACGGTGATGGTGATCGAAGCGCCGCTGTTCTCAGGCGTGATGACAATATGGCTGCGGGTTCCTGCGGGAGTGATTGCGCTGATGGCCCCGGCGACCGGGGAATCCTGCGGCGACTCCCCCAGATAAGCGAAGTATTGCGGCACCCGTTCCCAGCGCCACTCATAGTTAATGCGCTTGGTGGCGAACCACAGGCTCGCCGCCAACCCGAACAGGATGACGGCCAGCAGCAGACGCCAAGGCCATTCGCTGGCGCGGAGTTTACGCGGCACGGTAGGCTTCTACTGCACGTCTTGCAGCCAATCGGTATTCTTAAACCACTTCTGATATAGCTTCTCGTAATCGCCGTCTTTTTTGACCTTGGCGAGAAAGCCGTTCAGCCATTTAACGAATTCGGGATTGCCCTTGCGCACGCCCCAGCCCAGCGGTTCATCGGTGAAGGGTTTGTCCAGAAACACCAGTTTGCCTTCGCCGCGCTGACCAATAGCCACTGCGTTATAAGGCGAGTCGTAAATAAAGGCGTCGGCCTTGCCGTTGACCACTTCCATTACCCCTTCCTGCTCGGTTTCAAACGAACTGTAATTCGCTTTGGACAGATATTTTTTGGCGGCGATCTCGCCAGTAGTGCCGAGTTTTGAAGTGATCTTGTACTTGGAATTGTTCAGGTCCTTATAGGATTTGACCTTGCCAGCCAAATCCTTGCGCAGCAGCACGGTTTGTCCGATGACCATATACGGATTGGAGAAATCAATCTTCTGGGCGCGTTCATCGGTAATCGTCATCCCGCTCATGATGATGTCGCATTTGTCTGTAATCAGGGCGGGAATGATGCCGTCCCAGGCAGTGCTAATCAGATCCAGTTTGACGCCCAGTTCCTTAACCATCAGCGCGGCTAAATCAGGATCAAAACCGACGATTTCACCGCGCTTGTTGGTAAGTTCAAACGGCATATAAGCCGGTTCTGTACACACCCGCAACGAACCGCGCTGCTTGATGTCATTGAGCGCGTCGGCGTAAGCCGGGATGCTAAGCAGGCTCAGCAATGTGGTGAAGGTAACCAACAATTTCTTCATGGCAATCAATCTCCTTGGGATGTCTGTTGAGTCTAGCGGCGGCGAACCGATAGTTAAGGCTTGGCTGTCATCATATAGAAATTATTTCCGCCTTAACACCGGAGAGCCTGCCGGATCGGGAGGCTTTCAGGTGGATTTGCCCTCGTCGAGCAACTCCTTGATGAACATTTCGGCGCCGCATTCCGGGCAGCGCGGCATCTGTTCTATCGGGATATAAATGATCTCGGTATGGCGGCAGCGCGGGCATTCCACCTGCACCGGTTCGGCTTTTTCGCGTTGCATCAGCCCACTCCTCATCTGTCAATCAGTTTGGGAAAGCAAATGAGCAATCGCCCGCTCGAAGCGGCGCAAGCCCTCTTCAATCAGATCATCGGGAATCAGCAAAGACGGCGCGAGCCGGATCACATCTGGCCCAGCCACCAGCACCAATAAACCCTGATCCAGCGCGGCTTTGATGAACTCGCGGCTGTGTCCGCGCCAAGCGTCGTTCAACTCGCAGCCAAGCAATAAACCCATGCCGCGTAATTCCTGGAAGATGCCGAACTGTTGATTGATCCGGCGCAGACCGTTCATGAAAACCTCGTGCTTGCGGCGCACGCCCGTCAGCACGTCGGGATCGCGTGAAGATGTCCAGCGCCGCGCCCGCCACCGCGCAACCCAGGGGATTGCCGCCATAAGTCGTGCCGTGGCTGCCGACGTTGAGACTGTGGGCAATGGCGGAGGTGGTGAGCATGGCGCTGATCGGGAAACCGCCACCCAGTCCCTTGGCGGTAGTCAGAATGTCCGGGGTCACGCCATACGCCATGTAGGCGTAAAGATGACCGCTGCGGCCGTTGCCGCATTGCACCTCGTCAAAAATCAGCAACGCCTGATAGCGGTCGCACAGTTCGCGCACTCCTTGCAGAAATTCCGGCGTGGCGCAGGTGACGCCGCCTTCGCCCTGCACCGGCTCCAGAATCACCGCGCAGGTGCGTTCGGAAATGGCGGCGGCGAAAGCGGCCAGATCGTTGAACGGAACATGAGTGATGCCCGGCGGCAGCGGTTCAAAACCTTCGGTATATTTGGGCTGGCCGCCGACGGTGACGGTGAACAGGGTGCGGCCATGAAACGACTGGCTGAACGCAATGATCTCGCGCTTTTCCGGCCCGAAGTGATCGGCGGAGTATTTACGCGCCAGCTTGAGCGCGGCTTCATTCGCTTCCGCGCCGGAATTGGCGAAAAACACCCGCTCGGCAAACGTCAGATCGCACAGCCGTTGCGCCAGCCTGAGCGCGGGTTCGTTGGTCAGCACATTGCTGACATGCCACAGCTTTTGCGCCTGTTCGGTTAGCGCCGCGACCAGATGCGGATGGGCATGGCCCAAGCCGGTGACGGCGATGCCGCCGGCGAAATCAATGTATTCGCGCCCGTCCTGATCCCACAGTCGCGACCCTTCGCCGCGCACCGGAATGATCGCCGCCGGGGCGTAATTGGGCACCATGACTTCATCGAATAACTGGCGGGAAACGGTTGGGCAGTTCATCAAGGCGATCCTGAATCAAGGGTGGAACAGAAAGAAGCTGACCGACGCATAGCATAATGGTTTTTAGGATTTTCGCTGACCTCGACGTAGAACGGGCATCCTGCCCGTTGCAACACGGACGGCGATCTGGCGTTACGTCTCAAAGCGAAAGTCCCTGATTCCATAACCGAGGTAGAACCGCTACAGATTAGAAAAACCGCCACCGCCAAAGCCGATAGCCCAGCAGCACCGCCAATACGGCGGCGTAAATCAGCGGTTCAGTCAAATCCGCTTTAACCAGCCACAAATAATGCAGCACCCCCAGTATGCCGATTGCGTAGACCAGCCGATGCAGACGCTGCCAATTTCGGCCCAGTCGCTTAATCATGGCGTTGGTGGAAGTGACCGCCAGCGGGATCAGCAACAGAAAACCGGCAAAGCCCACGGTGATATAGGGCCGTTTGGCGACATCCTCCACAATTCCGCGCCAGTCAAAAAACTGGTCGAAGATCAAATATGTCGCGAAATGCAGGCAGACATAGAAAAAGGCAAACAGACCCAACATGCGCCGGAATGATTGCAGCCGGTTCCAGCCGGTTAAGCGCCGCAGCGGAGTAATAGCCAGAGTCAGCAATAAAAAACGCAAACTCCAATCGCCGGTGTGGTGAGTGATCGTCTCAACCGGATTGGCGCCCAACTGGTTTTGCCAGGCAAGACCGCACAGCCAAACCAGCGGCAGCAGGCTGATGACAAATACCAGCGGTTTGCTCAGTTGCGCAATCATTCGGGTTTGTTGTGGAGTCATGGCGGCGGGCAATAATCCAGATCAGGCGGTAGGTGGTTGAGTTGATGATTGGCGCGGCGATGCCCGCAAAGTTCCGATGCCCACATTCTCGCGGCCATAAAAAATGCCGGGGATTATCGCCCCGGCAAAGAACCACCAAAGGAAGTGGAGAACAACAACATCTGAACGATGTTGGAGCATAAGATAGGATTTTTTGTTGCAGTGCGTCAAGTATTTTTTGCGACGCAACAAAAAAGCCGAAGTCATTGAAGACTCCGGCAAAAACCACCAAAGGAGGATTGAAGAACAGCATTTATGATAAATGCTGCATTGCAGTATAAGGCTGATGTTGCAGTGCGTCAATTTTGTTTTTTGACTTCACTGACCCTTTGATTCAACCCTGCCGCAACACGATCTTGCCCTGCTGTTCACCGGTTTGCAGACGCAGATGCGCGGCCACAGCCTCATCAAAGGCAAAAATCCGATCCACAACCGGCTCGATCCGGTGTTCCGCGACGCAGCGCAGCATCGCGGCGAATTCCAGCGGCGATCCCATCGTCGAGCCGATAATACTGGCCTGGCGGAAGAACAGCCGAGCCATCTCCAGACTGGTCGGCGGATTGCCCGCTGTCGCGCCGTAGATCACCAGTCGCCCGCTTGGTCGCAGCACCGAAAAACAGCCCGCGAACGTCGCGCCGCCTGTCCCGTCCACGATGACATCCACTCCGCCACTGAGCGTCGCCAACTGTTTGGCCCAGTCGCTATCGCGGTAATTGACCCCGCCTGCCGCGCCCATCAACCGCGCCTGTTCCAGCTTGGCCGGGCTGCCGCTGGTGACGAACACTGCGCCCCCAGCGCGACCGCCCATTTCCAGGGCAAAGGTCGCTACCCCGCGCCGATGCCCGTCACCAGCACCGTATCGCCGGATTGCGTCGCGCCCTGGGTCATCAGCGCCCGCCACGCGGTCAGGCCAGCCAGCGGAATCGCCGCCGCCTGTTCCCAATTCAGATGAGCCGGTTTGGGGAAAGCGTGGTCGGCGGGAACGCAGATATATTCGGCAAACGTGCCCGGATCGGGCATCCCCAGCACCCGGAAGGTCGCCTTGGGAAAACGCGGGTTATCGCCCCAGTCATAAGCGGGATAAATCACCACCTCCTGGCCGAGAACAGCAGCGGAGACTTCCGCGCCAATCTGATCCACCACCCCGGCTCCATCTGATCCCAGGATGCACGGCAGCCGGATGCCCGGATATTGACCCAAAGTGACCCAGACATCGCGATGATTAAGCGCCGAGGCGCGCAGACGCACCCGGACTTGGTCCGATGCCGGTTCTGGAGTTGCCATTTCGGTCACGCGCAACTGATCGGGACCGCCAATCTGGGGCAGGACAACGGCTTTCATGGTGGGGATTCCTCAACAGGGTCATGGGCGATGCGCCACTCAGCGACATTCTGGAACTGGCTGACGACGTAATAGCATTCGACTTCCAGTTGCATCAGCACGCAATCAGCGGCGCTCACAAAATCGCGCAGGCGCGGGTGGCGGTTCAGAAAAAGCTCAAGCAATTCAGCCCGCTGCGCCGTGCTGACCTCGCTGGTCACGCCATGAACCGAAATCGCCACCGCGTCGCGGTAATCGGCGGAATCGTTGCAGCGATTATCCATCAGCAGCGAGGCGCGGGGATTGGCTTGCAGATTGGCGTACTTTTGGGTAGCGCGGGCGGTGGCGAACACAATACGCCGCAGATCGGGAGTGACGGCAAACGCCATCAGGCTGGTGTACGGCTGCTGCTGGCGCTGGGTCGCCAGCACCGCCTGAATTTGCGAATCCAGCAGCTTTTGCACAATGGGGCGAAGCGATTCGGAACAGGTCATGGGCGTCCAGTCTGGCCGGAGAATGCAAAAAGGCGATTCAACTCAACTCATCAAGGGTTAGCTGAAAACCGGCGATTTTCAACCCGGTTTTGCCGCAGCTTCCAGGCTGGCGCGCAATTGCCGATAGCTGTCCAGACGGCGCGGCGCGATCTCGCCCTGCGCAACCGCGTCGTGCAAAGCGCAACCCGGCTCGCGCTGATGGCGGCAATCGGAAAACCGGCAGCGCCCCAGATACGGCGCAATGTCCACAAAACCCCGATCCAGATCGGCCAGGCTAATCTCGCCCAGCTCGAAACTGCGCACTCCTGGCGTATCCACCAGAGCGCCGCCGCCGGGCAGGTGATAAAGCATACTGGTGGTCGTGGTATGAGTGCCGTGGCCGGAAAATTGGGAGATGGCTTGAATCCGAATCTCACGATCTGGCAGCAACGCCTTGATCAGCGAAGACTTGCCAACGCCGGATTGCCCGACCAGCAGACTGACTGAACCACGCAGCCAGTCGCGCAATTCATCCAGGCCATGCGTGGTGTGGCTGCTCGTCAGCAGCAGCGGATAGCCGATCCGGCGATAAGGCGCCATCCGCTCGGTCAGCGCCGATACTGCGGAATCGCTCAACAAGTCCAGTTTATTCAGCACCAGCAGTCCGCGCACGCCAATCGCGGCCAAGGCGACCAGATAGCGATCAATCAGGTATTCACTCGGTTCCGGCTCCGGGGCCAGAACGACTGCTACCGCATCGAGATTGGCGGCCACCGGGCGCAACTGGCCGCTGTAATCTGGACGGGTCAACAGCGAGCGACGTTCATTGACCGCCACCACTACGCCCTCTGCGGCAGCGGACGCCTGCCAAATGACCTGATCGCCGCAAGCCAACCGTCCCAGATTCTGCCTTGCGGTGCAACGGTGCAAGTCACGGTCGCTATCCTCAACGATCAGGGTTTGGCCGTGATGGGCGATCACCAGACCGGTCTGTTCCGAACCCAACCCCGCGCTATCGAAAGGCTCCAGCGGTTGCCCGGCGCGGTCGCGGCGACGTTCCTGGATCCGCTGGATGCGGCCCTGCTGGCGCTGGGTCAACCGACGACTAGCCATGCGGCATTGACCTCACACCCCGAAATTGGCCTACTAAACTCTGATTGAGGTGAGTTGCTGGTTCGCTGGCGACGCTATGATTCTTCAACTTAACCCGATTCCGCGAAGCATTTATGTCTCCTGATAACCTGATCTGGATTGATTTGGAAATGACCGGTCTGGAACCCCAGACCGATTTCATCATTGAAATTGCCACCTTAGTAACCGACAGCCAGCTTAATCTGCTGGCCGAGGGGCCGGTGCTGGCGATCCACCAAAGCGACGCGGTGCTGGCGGCAATGGACGACTGGAACCAGCAGCAGCATGGTAAATCCGGGCTGGTGGATCGCATCCGCGCCAGCACCGTGGACGAGCGCGAGGCTGAAATGCGCACCCTGGAGTTTCTGCACCAGCATGTGTCCGCCGGTCAATCGCCGATGTGTGGCAACAGCATTTGTCAGGATCGACGGTTTATGGCGCGCTGGATGCCGGAACTGGAGGCGTATTTTCATTACCGCAACCTGGACGTTAGCACCATCAAGGAACTGGCGCGGCGCTGGTATCCGGCGATTAGGAGCTTCAACAAAACTTCGGCTCATCTGGCGTTGCGGGACATTCATGATTCCATTGAAGAACTGCGTTTTTATCGTGAACGGCTGTTCGTAGCGCCGTCCAGTGTAGAGATTCAGGTTTCGACCGGCAGTCCCGGATCATTGCCCCATTCTGACCAGGCGCCGGGATAGCCGCGCACCCGCGCATAGCCCAGCGACCGCAGCACCCAATAGGTATGCGCCGAGCGGTGATGGGTCTGGCAATACACGATCACTTCCTTGTCCAGGGTGACGCCGCGCCGATCCAGCAGTTGCCGCAAGACGGGCGCTGGCTGAAGCCGCAATTGCCGCTGCGGATCCATCGCGTCGGTCCAGTTGAAATTGACCGCGCCGGGAATATGTCCACCACGGGCGGCGCGCACATCCAGACCGGCGTATTCGGCGGGAGTGCGGGTATCCACTAAGGCCAAATCCGGCTGACCCAGCCGTTTGAGGATATAAGCCCGGTCGGCTATCGCGGTTGGCGGATCGTCAAACCGGGCCTGATAGGCGCTGGCCGTCGGCAGGCGCGACCCGGCTTCCAGCGGTCCCCCGGCAGCTTCCCAAGCCTGAATGCCGCCATTGAGCAACGACAACCGTGAATGACCCAGCGTGACCAGCGTCCACAGCAGGCGGCAGGCCCGACCGTTCCCTTCGGCGTCATAGGCGATGACGTGCTGATCCGAGGTTAGGCCGATCCGCGACAATACCTCGCCAAGCTGTGCGGCGTCTGGTAATAATCCGGGCGCTGGCGGAATGCCCAGAATCAGTTCCGAGTAATCAAGACGAACCGCGTCGGGGATATGTCCAGCGGCGTAACGGCCCGGATCGGACAGATCAACGATCAGGATCGCCGGATCGGCAAGGCTGGATTGAAGTTGTTCGGGTTCAAGCAGCGGTGGCGGATAGAATGCGGAAGACATGCAGGCTCCTGAAAAAATTTGGTGCTATGGTGTATCACGATTTGATTTAAATCTTTAAGTGATCGGTTCGAGGCTTCAAACAATGGCTACTAAACATCATCACAAGATGCCGCCTCACACGCAACGGTATCTGGTGACTGGCATTTTGACGATTATCCCGATCTGGATCACTTGGCTGGTGTTCGGATTTGTGCTGAACCAGTTGACCCGGATCGGAATGCCGGGCGTACGGGCGCTTTCCAAAAATATCCACGATGATTTTCCGATCCTTTCGGATTTGCTGTTACAGCCCTGGTTTCAGAATCTGCTGGCGGCGCTGATTACCCTGATCGGTCTGTATCTGCTGGGCTGGATGGCGACCAAGGTGGTGGGGCGGCGGGTGATCGCCAGCTTTGAGGATTTGATGCACCGGCTGCCGGGGGTACAGACCATCTATGGCGCTACTCGTAAACTGGTTCAGTCGTTGCAGCAGGAAGCCACCAATTTTCAACGAGTGGTGCTAATCCCTTTTCCAACGCCGGAGATGAAAGTGGTTGGTTTTGTGACCCGCACCTTGCGGGATGCGGACACCGGCGAAGAACTGGCGGCGGTCTATGTGCCGACCACCCCGAATCCGACTTCAGGTTATCTGGAAATTCTGCCATTGAGTCAGGTAATCACTACCAACTGGACGATGGATGAAGCAATGACCTTCGTCATCTCCGGTGGCGTGGTCTCGCCGGATCAAGTTCATTACAGTCAAGGCGTTCAGCGGCTGGAATCGGGCGGCGGCAGCAATCCGCCAGTCTCCCCATCACCCTCTGCGAACAATGCTGATGCCGCCTGAACGCTGCGCCTGGTGCGGAACTGATCCGCTGTATGTGGATTATCACGATCAGGAATGGGGCGTACCGCAGCGCGATGATCGCGCCCTGTTCGAGCTGCTGATTCTGGACGGCGCCCAAGCCGGCCTGAGCTGGCTGACCATTCTGCGCAAGCGGGAAAACTACCGCACGGCGTTTGATAATTTCGACCCGGAGCGGATCGCCCGCTACGACGCCGCCAAAGTGGCTGAACTGCTGGCGAATCCGGGGATTGTGCGCAATCGGCTGAAAATCGCCGCCGCCATTCGCAACGCTCAGGGTTATCTGAGCATTCAGGAACGGCAGGGCGGATTCGGCCATTTTCTGTGGCGCTATGTGGACTTTCAGCCCCGGCAGAACGCTTGGCCGACGTTGGCTGACGCCCCGACCGCCAGCCCGGAATCGGAAGCGATGAGCCGCGATCTGAAGCGGCTCGGCTTTACCTTTGTCGGGCCGACCATCTGCTACGCCTTCATGCAGGCGGCCGGCATGGTCAATGACCACACCATCAACTGTTTCCGCCGCCAGGAAGTTCGGGAACTGGCCTAAGCCGTCTGTTTTGCCTTCTCCGCCACTTTGGCGTTGAACCGGGCGGTGTCAATGACGAAGCGTTCGTGAATCCCCTGGCCGATCAGTTCCAAACCGTCATCAGCCTCGACCATGAAAGTCAGCTTACGGCCTTCGACCTTTTCTAATCGGGTTCGCACTGTGACGGTAAAGCCGGGCGGCGTCGCGGCGGTATGGCTGAGATCGATGTGCGTTCCTACCGATTGCTCGCTCGGCCAATCCAGATGCGGCTCCATCAGCTTGATGCAGGCCCACTCGATGAGTCCGACCATGAAGCCGGTGGCGAAGACTTCCGGCATCGTCTGAAATTCCGGCGCTTCCGGGTATAAGTGAGGAACAGTCTTGGTCGGCGGGACAGTGAAGGTGAACTCATGGGTCAATCCGGCTTGCAACGACTCACGCATGTCATGCGCTCCTTCGGGATTATTGACGGCTGATGATAGGGAAAAGGCATTTTGATCATTTTTATCTTCATGGTTTTTGGAATAATTATTGCTTATAAGAAAAACAACCATGATATCCACAAAACCTGTGGATAACTCTGTGGATAACTTTCCTGCAACGCTGCTAACTGTGTGCCGCTATTAGTAGAATGACAGTTTGATTACTTTTTAACCACCACATATTTATGATTTTTTTCATTGGCTTGCACATAAAGTATGGAATAAGCAGCTCATAATCAGGCTGATCACAAGATAAAAGTTTCGATTATGAGACAGTTCACATGCCTGTGGATAAATCAAGTCTGATGTAAAATTAAAATACCTTCACTCAATTCGGAAGCTGTGGATATCTTGCAGGGGCAAGGTCTCGCAATGAACGCCGCTCACTCGCGCAGGTTGCGGGCCTTGCCATAGCCAGTTGCGTAAGGCGATAACCGCACTTTCCTCACCGCAAGCCAATACTTCTACCCGCCCATCCGGCAAATTGCGGACATAGCCGTTTACCCCCAAGCCAAGGGCTTTTTCGGCAGTGGCGTAGCGGAAACCAACGCCCTGGACTCGTCCAGCGACATGGCAACGCAAACAAAGAGTCTTCATGAAAACCTCCAGACAGATGAATGGACTGAGATACTGGGCGTAATCAGATCATCGCGACTTGTTGACGCGCTCCAGTTCCGCCAGCCGCTCGGTCAGCATGGCGGCGCTCACCGTCCCTAAGTGGGCATCAGCGATCTGGCCGGTTGGAGAAACTAGAAATGTAGTTGGCAGCCCTTTAATCTTGAAATCAGTCATCGGTTGTCCTCCGCTCAGTACAATTGGGAAGGTGATGCCCAGCTTGGCGATGAAGGGCTGTATCTGACTGGCGGCGGCATCTTCGAAATTGACGCCGATCACCACAACACGGCGGTGCTGAGCCTGGTGAAACTGTTGCAGATCAGGCATTTCCAACAGGCAGGGCGTACACCAGGTCGCCCAAAAGTTGACTATGACCCACTGGCCGCGAAAATCGGTCAGTCGCACGGTTTGGTTATCAAGATTGGGCAAAGCAAAATTCACGCCTTGCGCCTTGGCGGTATGAACAACCAGCAGGAATATCAGCGACAGCGCCAAAGATCGCTTGGATTGAAACAGTAAACGCGGCATGGCTTCTCAGGGCGGAGTCAGAGAGGCAGCGGACGCCCGCTGATGCGCCCTGATTGCTGAATCACGCGCATCCACAGCATATCGGCGCGCATCGTCGTAAGCACCCGCTTCCAGATGTGCTTGCGCTTCTCGCAGCAGCTCCCAAGCGACTCGCATAGCGTCAGGGGAATGTTGTATAGCGCCAACATCCTCTGCTGAACGGATGGCCTGACGGGCATCGCTCATTTCCTGAACAGGCGGAGTAACGCAGGCGGTTAGCGTCAACGGCGGGATCGCAGCCAGCAAAACCAGCCTTATCAGCCGCAGTAATGATGTTAGGAATCGGGAAACCATTGGAAGTACGGCGATCATATAGATTCGGGTTAAAACCTAAACGCGATGTGCAACTTTATCCGGTTAAACGGTCAGCAAGCCGTCCAAGTCGAGAGGCTCGCGACCTTGGCGGAGGTTAAGCCAAACGCCGACGGTATGAGCCAAGAGCTTGCGCGTGACTTGATTGG
>JAAUTD010000089.1 GCA_012031845.1 Synechococcaceae cyanobacterium SM1_2_3 | reverse complement strand
TTGCTCGAAAACAATCCGGGAGAGCTTCTTCTTGGTTTTCACCGGGAAAACCTTGCTGCGGAAATAGCCGGCGTTCCCGTCCGTTTCCGCGTAGCCTTCCTGAAATTTGATCCCTTCGCTGCGGGCGGTGGCCGAGTTCCATTGTTCCAGTGTGTCCACCCGCAGCGATGACGCGGCGTGGAGCGAAAGTGCCCAACCCATGAAAAGGGAAAGCAGTGATGCGGTTCTGGTTGGGTTTTTGGATTTCATGTTAATTTGCTTTCCCCTTCTTGTTCTTCTGGACCTTAGCTTCGGGCTTGTTCTTTTCTTCGCCGTCCAGATGGCCGATGGGACGGGAGTTGGCCGCAAGTTCCTTCTCGAAGGCTTCCGCGGCAACGCGCAGGCGCTGCACCACTTCGCTGCGGCCCACCGGTTCCGCCACGATGCGCTGCTGGCGGCGCAGATTCTGGTTTTCCCGCGCCAGCCGGTCGGCGTCCAGCGCCCGCGACACAGTCAGCAGCAGCTTGGCCATGGACAGCGGCTTTTCGATAAAATCGTAGGCCCCCAGCCGGGTGGCTTCGACCGCCGTTTCCACCGTGCCGTGACCGGACATCATGATCACCGGGCCGGGCAGATGGTCGCCTTCGCTCCACTCCTTCAGCAGGGTGATGCCATCGGTGTCGGGCATCCAGATGTCGAGCAGAATCAAATCCGGGCGCTGGGCGCGGCGGGCTTCGCGGGCGGCGGCGGCATTCTCGGCGGTGGCCACCGCATAGCCTTCATCTTCCAGAATGTCCTTCACCAGGTCGCGAATATCCGGTTCGTCGTCGACGACCAAAATATAGGGCGCGTTCATCCGGTCTCCTTCTCGGGGTTCAACGGCACAGCGGAAGCGGCGGGCGATAGGGGTTCATCGCGCAACAGCGGCAAGCGAATCCTGATCCGGGCGCCGCCATCCGCCGGTGATTCCAGTTGAATCCAGCCGCCGTGTTCTTCAACAATTTTTTTAACAATCGCCAATCCTAGTCCGGTTCCCTTGGGTTTGGTAGTCACATACGGCTCGAAGGCATTGTCAAGAATGTGTTCAGGAAAACCTGGCCCGTTGTCGCGCACCGCCAGTTCGGCGCAATCAGCCCCCGACGCATGTTCGCGGCTGGCGCTAATCCACAAGGTGGAGCCGCGACTATTGTCACGGATGGCTTCAATGGCGTTCTTGACCAGATTATGGAGCAACTGGCGCAGGCGACCCTTGTCGGCATTGATCAGCAAGGGTTCATGCGCCAGATTCAGCTTGATCTCCACACCAGCCGGATAATCGCGGTACAGGTACAGCACTTCGGCAATAAATTCGCCCAGATCGAGTGGAGCCAGTTGCAGGCGCGGCGGGCGGGCGTATTCGTTGAAAGCGTCCACCATCTCTTTCATCGCCTGCACCTGCTGGATAATGGTGTGGGTGCCCCGATCCAGCACCCGGCCCTGTTCCTCATCGAACTGCTTGAGATACTTGTGGCGTATGCGCTCGGCGGCCAACTGGATCGGGGTCAGCGGATTTTTGATCTCATGCGCCAGCCGCCGGGCCACTTCAGCCCAGGCGGCGTCGCGCTCGACTCGCACCAGATTGGTCACATCGTCAAAGACGATGACATGACCGCCGCGCAGCCCCACCGTATCCGGAAGCAGACTGCCCCGGCACATCAGGATGCGCCGCCCGGCCGCGCCGAACCAGGCAATTTCCTGGCGCCAGTCGCCGGTCGCCGCCAGTTGCGGGCCGATCATCTCGATTAAATCCTGCAACACCGGTTGGGCATCGGCGATCTGTTGGCGGTCAGCGCCAATGAAGGCGGTCAAATCCACGCCCAGAATCTGGCTGGCGGCGGCATTGCAGGTTTGCAGTCGTCCGGCCTGATCGAGGGTGAGGACTCCCGAAGACAGCCGCGCCAGCACCGTTTCCAGATAGGCGCGCTGACCTTCCACCAATTCCTGTCCATGCCGGGCGGCATCCCGCGCCTGCGCCAGATTGCGGGTCATCTGGTTGAAGGAATGGGCCAGGAAACCCAGTTCGTCGCCGCCAACGCCAGGCAACTGTTTGTCAAACTGGCCGGCGGCAACCGCTTCGGTGCCTTCAGCCAGTTCCCGCAGCGGTTGCACCAACCGCCGCGCCGTATGAAACGCCGCCCAGAACGCCGCCAGCACCGCCAGCAGCAAGGCCAGCGACAAGGTGAGGGTAAAACTGGCCTTGAGCGGCGCTCGTAGAAAAATCAGTTCCTTGTAACTGTCGAATGCCGCCTGCACCACATCGGCCAGCAGGCTCAGCCGGTCGGTGACTGGAAACAGGGCCTGCAGTAGCCGTTCTTCATTATCGGCCAGCGCCAGCCGCACCACCACCCGGATATGAAAGCCGGCATTGCCGATAGGCTCCAGGCCAACGTAGTTGTTGCCTTGGCCGACTTGCAGCAGCACGGTTTCAGGCGGTGGGTCTGGCACGATGGAATCGGCATTGGCGGTTGCCGTCGCAATGATCTGGCCGCTGCCGCCGAACAGGGTCAATTCGGCGGCCTCGCTTAAATCCAGCCACTCATCCAGCCGCCGCGCCACCTGCTCGCCGTGACTTTCAGTAATGGCCTCCGCAATCCGCCCGGTTTGCTTGAGGACTTCCCGCATCCGCAAATCCAGCGCCGTACGGCTGAGTTCCAGCGCATTTTCCAGGCCGCGATCTACTTCGACATTAAACCAGCTATCAATCCCGCGTTGCAGGAAGTGCAGCGAAAACCCATAAACCAGGGCCACGGGGGTAATCGCCAGCACCGCGAAAATGCTGGCCAGGCGCAAAGTCAGGCGAGCGCCAGGCACGTTTTGCCGGTACAGCCGGACCAGCCCTACCAGGTTGTAGCCGATCAGCACGGCCAGCGCGCCCAATCCCGCCGCGCCGATCAGCAACAGCCAGAAATAGGTCCGGCCAAACTGCGCTGAATCGGTGGTGGCGCGGCCCATCAGCACCAGAATCACCAGCAGAAACCCCAGCAGCGCCAGGGCAGGCAGCAAGCCTTGACCGTGCGCCAGGCGGCGAATCAGAGAGGCCATGTGTACCACTCGCTGCCGAGCCGCCAGTCTTCCGACAGATAGGCCAGCAGTCGCAGGGCGCGGGCAGCGCTTCCAGATCAATCCCGGCGCGCAGCGCGCCTTCATAGCGATCCTTGGCGACCAGCAGACTGCGGTCGAGCAGCGGAAAATCCTTAATCTGGCCCATGAAGCGCAAGGCGGCAAGGTGAGTAGTGAAGCCGCGTCGTTCGCCACTGTTCAGATTGCTGACCAGGTACTGTCGGCTCAAGGTGTGGTATTCCAGTTGAAAGCGCTGGGTCAGGGCATAGACGGTTTCATCCCACAGCCAGGGGCGGCGGCGGCGAATTTCCATCTCGATCTCCACCGTCAGCGGCACGCCATTTTTCAGGGCGTCCAGCGCCGCTTTGCTAAAGCGATATTCAATTTGGGCGTTCAGGCGGAATACGTCATCTTCCAGCCGGGTATTGGCGCTGATCACCTCGAAACCGGCGGCGCACACGCTGGCGGCCCAAAGCAAACTCAGCAGCAGGGCGGTCCGCCCAAACCGGTCAACCTCTGACTGGTGGACATGGCGGCGCTCCCACAGTCGGGCGCTTGACCAGCACCGCGTAATAGAACCCGTCCATGCCCGCTGCGCCCGGCAATATCTGGCGGCCGTGCGGCAAGGCGCACCCCCATTCAGCCTGAATGGGTATTTCCTGCGCGTCGGGCTGGACGGCGAGAAAGGCGGCCACCACCTGCTGATTCTCCTGCCGCAACACCGAACAGGTGGCGTACAGCAGGCGACCGCCAGGCCGCAGCAACGGCCACAGCGCCCGTAAAATAGCCTGCTGGTCCGCCGCCAGCGCGGCAATATCCGTTTCCCGGCGCAGCAGCTTGATGTCGGGATGACGGCGAATCACGCCGGTGGCCGAACAGGGCGCGTCCACCAGAATCCGGTCGTAAGGAATTTCATCCCACCAGGCGGCGGGCTGACGGGCGTCGCCAATGACGGGATGCGCCTTCAGCCGCAGTCGGGCCAAAGTCTCCCGCACCCGCTCCAAACGCCCGGCGTCGCAATCCAGCGCGGTAACATGCAGATTAATCGCAGATTCCAGAATGTGGCCGGTCTTGCCGCCGGGCGCAGCGCAGGCGTCCAGCACCCGCATCCCTGGCTGAAGGTCAAGCAGCGGCGCGGCCAGTTGGGCGGCGGCGTCCTGCACCGACACCCAACCCTCGGCGAATCCCGGCAAAGCGGCCGGTTCAGCCGCTTCGGCCAGAATCAGGGCTGTTGCTACTGCGGTGACCGGTTCAGCCCGTTTGCCCAGCATCGCTAACTGCGAGCGGTACTCATCGCGATGGATCAGCGATGAATGGACGCGCAGGGTAAATGGCGGGCGGGCGTTGTTAGCGGACATCATCGTTTCAACATCGTCCGGCCAGTCCTGTTGCAATCGGCTTAACAACCAGCGGGGATGGGCAGAACGCGCCACCGGATCGTTTTCGATCCGCGTCAGCAACTCAGCGCGTCGCCGCAGAAATGAACGCAGTACCGCATTACTCAGACTCGCTGCCCACGCTTTGCGCAACTGGCGGGCGGCAGTGACTGTTTCCGCCACCGCAGCATGCTCGGCGATGCGCAACTGGCGCAGTTGATACAGCCCGATCAGCAACAAGGTTTGCACCACGGTTTCACGCCGGTCGAGCGGCCGCTCCAGCAGTTGATCGAGCAAGGCTTGCAATTGCGGTTGCCAGCGACAAACGCCGTAGCATAACTCCTGTAACAGGCCGCGATCCCGTGGATTGACCTGATCCAGCGCCGACGGCAAGGCCAGCGCCAGCGAACGGCCTTCGCCCAACACCTGCGCCAGTGTTCGCGCTGCGACCGCACGAACATTCATGCCGCGCCCAACTGGGCGACCGATCAGGCGATGAGCATTCAGAAACGCCGCTGTCGACAGTGGCCGACCGCCAGGCAACTGCACCTCAGTCAGCCGTAACAGACCAGAACCGGTGGCGACCCTGATGCCATCGCCCGATTCGCTCAGCACCGCGCCGGGTGGCGCATTGGATGATTCCGGTTCAGCTTGCGCCCGCCAGATGCGCAAGGTTTGCTGATCCAGCCGGGTTTGCGCCACCGGCCAGGGATTGAACGCCAATACCTGACGCTCCAGCTCCAGCGCCGAGCGGCTCCAGTCCAGTTCGGCTTCAGCCTTATCCAGCTTGGCGGCATAGGTGGCTTGCGCTGGGTCCTGCGGCTCCGGCGTCAGTCGTCCCGCCAGCAGATCGGGCAGTGCGTTTCGTAACGTCTCTGCGCCTAATGTCGCCAGCCGGTCATGCAGTTCGCCGCCAGTCATTCCGGCGGTAATCGGGCAGACAGCGCGAGCGAACACTGGACCGGTATCCAGTCCCGCTTCCATTCTCATGATGCAGACGCCGGATTCGGCATCGCCCGCCAGCAGAGCCCGCTGAATCGGGGCCGCGCCCCGCCAGCGCGGCAACAGCGAAGCATGAACATTGACGCAGCCAAGGCGGGGAATCGCCAGGACGGCGGGCGGCAGAATCAGGCCGTAGGCGGCAACGATCAGCAGATCGGGAGTTAAAGCAGCCAGTTCTGCCTGCACCGCTGGATCACGCAGAGTGACCGGCTGTAGCACGGGATCCCGGCGGACTGCGCCCACGCCTTGATCGGACTGGGATGAAGCTGGCGACCGCGACCCGATGGACGGTCCGGCTGGCTATAAACAGCGGCCAGCGGATAGCCTGCCGCCAACACCGCCTGAGCGCTGGGCACGGCGAATGCGGGTGTGCCGGCGAAAACCAGGCGTGGCAAAGTAGTCATGGGGTGAGGGTAAACCGGCTCAGGCCGCACGCGCTTCGCGCGCCTGTTTCTCCAGCTTCTTGCGAATGCGGTCGCGCTTGAGCGCCGACAGGTAATCTACAAACAGCTTGCCATCCAGATGATCAATTTCATGCTGAATGCAAACCGCCAGCAGGCCGCTGGCCTCCAGTTCAAACGGCTCACCGTTCTGATCCAGGGCGCTGACCCGGACTTGGGCGGCGCGATGCACCGTTTCATAAAAACCGGGCACTGAGAGACAGCCCTCATCCATCTCGGTTTCGCCTTCCCGCTCCAGCAGGGTCGGATTGATAAAAATCATCGGCTGGTTCTTGTCCTCAGACACATCCATGACCACAATGCGCTTCTGGACGTTGACCTGAGTTGCGGCCAAGCCAATGCCCGGCGCGGCATACATGGTTTCCAGCATGTCGCTGACCAGATTTCGCACCTGGTCATCCACGGTTTCCACTGGCTGCGCGTGTTTGCGCAGGCGCGGATCGGGGTAATGCAATATGTTCAATTGCGCCATGGCAGCTCCGTCAATGCCCCATTTGATTTATTCGGCTATCGTTGTCATGTGGAAATCATACGAGAAACCCGCCCATGGGGGCTATACTTTGCGCGATGGGGGTGATTTTCCACACTCCCGCCCGTTCCTTCCGGAGGATGAGCAAGGATCATGATCACCCGTTCCTCAAGGCATCTCGGCGCCGCCCTGTTGTTGGCGGTTCTGCTCGGGGCGTGCGCCCAAACGCCCTCTCAGTCCGAATCTCGACCGGATGAAGGCGACCCACCCCCGGTATCGGGCGCACCCGTCGTTGAACCTGGTCTTTTAGCTGCCGCAGCGCCAGCACCCGTTGTGCTGCGGCCCGACCATCCCCAGGCTTACACAGTGGTTCCCGGCGATACCCTGTGGTCTATTGCCCAGCGTTTCCTGCAACAGCCCTGGCAGTGGCGGGAGATTTGGCGGCAGAATCCGCAAATTGACAACCCTAACCGGATCTATCCAGGCGATGTTCTGCGGTTCAGCCATGACGCCAGCGGCAAACCGCAACTGGAGGTGGCTGAGCGTGAAGAAACGCCGCTGATCAAGCTGACCCCGGAAGTTCGAGTCGAAACGATCAACCAGCCAATCCCGCCCGTGCCACGCGACGCGGTTGAATCCTTCCTGACGCGCGCTCTGGTGCTGAGCGAAGGACAGTGGAACAGTTCACCCTACATCGTGGGCGATGAAAATGGTCAGGTTCTTTTAGCCGACCGCAATCGGGTTTACGCCCGTGGGGCTGATTTTGACCAGTTGCGCTATCAGGTGTTCCGTCCCAGCGAGGCGCTGATCGAACCCGGTTCCGGGCGTAATCTGGGCACTGCCGGAATTTTTATGGGCGAGGCGTTGCTGGAAAAAAATGGCGATCCGGCGACCTTCATGCTGACCCGCACCATTGCGCCGATTCGCCCTGGCGACCGGCTGTTTGAAATTGAACCTGAGCGTGAACTCTACAGTTTCGTCCCGCACCCGGTTCCACCGGACACCAATGGCTTCATCATCGCCCAGCTCAATCCTGACGTGACTCAAATTACCCAGTACAGCAGCGTCGTCATTAATCTGGGCCTCCAGGAAGGACTGGAGCCTGGGCATGTCCTGGCTATTTACGGCAAGAGCCGCGAGATTACAGACCCGATTTCCGGCAGCACAATCAAGCTGCCGGGCGAGCGATCCGGTCTGCTGATGGTGTACAAGGCTTACGATCTGGTCAGCTATGCGCTGGTGATGCAGGCCGAGCGCGCTATTCGCCTGCAAGATCCGGTAAGCACCCCCTGAACCGGGACAGTTGGCCCCCGGAGGCTGATCCGGCCTGGATGCTGGCGCTGTTGCGGGTGCCGGGCATCGGGTCGGTGCGCTTTGCCCGGCTGTTGGAGCATTTCGGTTCAGCGGGGGCGGTATTCGCTGCTGATCGCGCTGAATTGAAGTCGCTGGAGTTGCCCGATGCAGCGCTGGATTATCTACATAAACCTGACTGGCGACCGGTGGAACAGGATCTCGCCTGGCTGGAACAAATTGATAATCATCTGCTACCGCTTAACGATCCGCGCTATCCCTACCTTTTGCGGCAAATTCCGTACCCGCCGCCGCTACTGTTTGTTCACGGCGACCCCGCGTCTTTGCGGGAACCGCAACTGGCGATTGTCGGCGCCCGCAACCCGACGCCGCTGGGACGGGAAACCGCTCACCGTTTCGCCGCTCATCTGGCCGAGTCCGGCCTGGTGATCACCAGCGGACTGGCGCTGGGGATTGATGCGGCGGCCCATGAGGGCGCTCTGGCTGGCGGCGGTCGAACCATTGCAGTGATGGGCACCAGTCTGGATCGGGTTTATCCCGCCCGACATCGCGATCTGGCTCACGCTATTGCTGATCACGGCGCCCTGCTGTCGGAATTGCCGACAGGCACGCCGCCGGTGGCGGAAAACTTTCCCCGCCGCAACCGGTTGATCAGTGGGTTGGCGCTCGGGGTGCTGGTGGTGGAAGCCGCGATCCAGAGCGGCTCGCTGATTACCGCCCGCCAGGCGCTGGAGCAGGGTCGGGAGGTGTTTGCCATTCCGGGATCAATCCACAATCCGCTGGCTAAAGGCTGCCACTCGCTGATTCGGCAGGGCGCCAAGCTGGTGGAAACCGCAACCGATATTTTGGAAGAACTGGGTTCGCTCGCTGCCGCCGCCCGCGCACCGCTGTCGAGATCTGTCGCTGCTCCGGCCGACGCGGCGCTGGATGCCGAGTACCAAAAACTGCTGGCGGCGATAGGCGATGAGTCTCTAGGAGTTGATTTGCTGGTGGATCGCTGTGGATTGACGGCGAATGAGGTTTCCTCCATGCTGCTGATCTTGGAACTGGAAGGCTATGTGGCGACCGTCCCCGGCGGTCTGTACTGCCGCCTGAAGCCTGAAAGCCTGAAAGCCGACCATGCTGTACCCACACAACAGGGTCGGCTTTGTGCGTGTTCATGAATCCCCTCGTTTGTCCGCGCCCAGCGATGGGGCCTTTGTACTGCCAAGGTGAGCACCTGAATGAAAGAAAATGTGCTGGACGTGCTGATGTACCTGTTTCAGAACTACATGGATGACGACGCGGACGCCGATCCCGACCGTGAATCCATCCAGGGCGAATTGCTGATTGCCGGATTCCCGGCGCGGGAAATCCAGCAAGCCTTTGAATGGCTGGATAGTCTGGTGGATCGGCAGGCCACGCCGCTGGTGGTTAACCCCGGTTCCTGCCGCATTTATCTGGACTCGGAACAGGATCGGCTCAATGTGGAATGCCGGGGCTTCCTGCTGTTTCTGGAGCAAGGCGGCATTCTTGATTCGCAAACTCGTGAGCTGGTGATTGATCGGGTCATGGCGCTGGAAAGCGACGACATTGATTTGCATCAGTTGAAATGGATCATTCTGATGGTGCTTTTTAACCAACCGGGTCGAGAAGAAGCCTATGCCTGGCTGGAAGATCTGGTATTTGATGATGCCCCCGGCTACCTTCATTAAGGACTTAAGCCGACTGCGCACTCTGCGTTCTTCGCCTGAATTCCCGTCACCCGCGTTACCGTCATGAGCAAAAACCTGGTTATCGTTGAATCGCCCGCCAAGGCGAAAACGATCAAGAAATACTTGGGCAAGGACTTTGAGGTTCTGGCCTCCTACGGTCATGTCCGCGATCTGGTGCCTAAGGAAGGCGCTGTCGATCCCGATCATGACTTCGCGATGAAGTACCAGGTCATTGATAAAAACGAGCGTCATGTCGAAGCCATTGCCAAAGCCATTGTCAAGGCCGACGCGCTGTTTCTGGCCACTGACCCGGATCGCGAAGGCGAGGCCATTTCCTGGCATCTCTACGAAATTTTGCGCCAGCGCGACTTGCTAAAAGATAAGCCGGTGCAGCGGGTGGTGTTCCACGAAGTCACCCAGCGGGCGATTCAGGACGCGATTGCGCATCCCCGCGAATTGTCGCTCGATCTGGTGAATGCCCAACAGGCGCGGCGGGCGCTGGATTATCTGGTCGGTTTCAACCTGTCGCCGCTGTTGTGGAAGAAGATCCGTCCGGGACTGTCGGCGGGGCGGGTGCAGTCGCCCGCGCTGCGGATGGTGGTCGAACGCGAGGAAGAAATTGAACGCTTTGAGCCGCATGAGTATTGGACCCTGGAAGCCGACGTCGCCAAAACCGGCCAACCGTTCATGGCGCGGCTGGCCGAGTATGGCGGCGAAAAGCTGACTCAGTTCAGCGTCATTAACGGCGAACAGGCGCAGATTATGGAGCAGGCGTTGCTGATCGCCGCCCACGCCCAACTGGCTGCATCTGGTTTGGCAACCGCCTCCGCTTTGATCGGCCGCTTGCAGGTCGCCAAGGTCGAGCGCAAGCAACGCAAGCGCAATCCCGCCGCGCCCTTCACCACTTCGACCTTGCAACAGGAGGCGTCGCGCAAGCTGGGATTTTCCACCCAACGCACCATGCGCGTCGCCCAGCAGTTGTACGAGGGCATTGACATCGGCCAAGGCGCAGTCGGCCTGATTACCTACATGCGCACCGATTCAGTCAATTTGTCCCAGGACGCCATCGCCGAAATCCGGGCGCTGATCGCCCAGCGTTACGGCGCCAATAACCTGCCGACCAGCCCACGCCTGTACAAAACCAAGGCCAAAAACGCCCAGGAAGCCCACGAGGCGATCCGCCCGACCACGATCACCGTGCTTCCAGACCCGATCCGCGCTGTGCTGAGCCCCGATCAGTACGCGCTTTATGATCTGATCTGGAAGCGCACGGTAGCCTGCCAGATGATTCACGCCACCTTGAACACGGTCGCGGTGGATTTGGTCTGCGGCGACCAAAACCGCTTTCACGCCACCGGTTCGACCGTGGCCGATCCCGGCTTCATGGCGGTTTATCGGGAAGGCGTGGATGATCAGGACGATGAGGAAGAAAATCGGGTGCTGCCGCCGCTGCGGCAGGGCGACTGGATCGATCTGCTGGCGCTGCGAACCGAACAGCATTTCACCGAGCCGCCGCCGCGCTATTCCGAAGCCAGCCTGGTCAAGACGCTGGAGGAATATGGCATCGGTCGGCCTTCGACCTACGCCGCCATTATTTCAACCCTGCTGGCTCGCGAATACGCAGTGCTGGACAGCCGCCGCTTCAAGCCCACCGACATTGGCCGGATCGTCAACCGCTTCCTGACCCAGCATTTCACCCAGTATGTGGATTACGACTTTACCGCCCGGCTGGAGGACGATCTGGACGCCGTGTCGCGCGGTGAAGGCGACTGGCTGCCGTTAATGCGGGGTTTCTGGGGGCCGTTCAAGCAGCGGGTTGATGAGAAAACCGAAAACGTCTCGCGGCAGGAGGTGGTGCAGAGCCGCGAGTTGGGCTGCGATCCCAAAACCGGCAAACCCGTCTCGGTGCGGTTGGGCCGGTTTGGCCCCTTTGCGCAGATCGGTGTCAAGGAAGACCCGGAAAAACCGCGCTTCGCCAGTCTCCGCCCCGATCAACGGCTGGATACCATTGGCCTGGACGAGGCGCTGGCGCTGTTTCAATTGCCCCGCGATTTGGGCGCAACCGCCGCCGGGGAACCGATGCAAGCCAATGTCGGCCGGTTTGGGCCGTATGTGCGGTATGGCAAAAGCTATGTCTCGTTGAAAAACGATGACCCGTATACCGTCAGCCGCGAGCGGGCGCTGGAGCTGATCGCCGCGCACCAGCAGGAGGCGGCTAACAAGCTGCTCTGCGCATTTCCAGGTTCGGCGATTCAGATTTTGAACGGACGCTTCGGGCCGTACATCACCGACGGCAAGAAAAACGTCCGTCTGCCCAAGGGTCGCGAGCCGACCAGCCTGACGCTGGCCGAATGCGAAACGCTGATCCGCGAAGCGCCGGAAAAGAAAAAACCGGCAACCCGCCGACGCGCCGCCAAAGCCTGATCGCCGAGCCAAGCCATTGAATCTGTTACGAATAAAAGCCGCCGTTCGCATCATTCGGGCAGGCGGCCTGATTGCTTATCCCACCGAAGCGGTTTATGGCCTGGGTTGCGATCCCCGCAACCCACAGGCGGCGCAAAAGCTGCTGGACCTCAAGCGTCGCCCCATGCACAAGGGGCTGATTTTGATTGCGGCGGATTTCGCTCAACTCGCGCCCTTCCTGCAACCGCTTTCCGCCGCCGATCATGCTCAACTCGCCGCGACCTGGCCGGGGCCATACACCTGGCTGATTCCCGCTCGAACCGATACGCCGCGCTGGCTGCGGGGCGGCCATGAAACTTTGGCGGTGCGGGTGACGGCGCATCCGCTGGCGG
>JAAUTD010000088.1 GCA_012031845.1 Synechococcaceae cyanobacterium SM1_2_3 | reverse complement strand
GCCTATCGGGAAGCAGGAATAAATGCTCACCTGACCCCGTTTATCGAAGACATGGCCGAAGCCTATGGCTGGGCCGATCTGGTGGTGTGCCGGGCCGGGGCGCTGACCATTGCCGAACTGGCCGCCGCTGGCGTTGCGGCGCTGCTGGTGCCGTTTCCGTTCGCGGTGGACGACCATCAGACCGCCAACGCCCGTTTTCTGGAACAGGGCGGCGCGGCCTGGATCGTTCAGCAGGCCGAATTGAATCCCGAACGGCTGGCGGCAACCCTGCGCGATGCGCTGGGCGACCGTCCCCGCTTGCGAGTAATGGCCGAAGCCGCTCGCCATCTGGCGCAAATCGAAGCCGCCGAACAGGTGGCGCAGTTATGTCTGCAACAGGCCCGTTGCTGAATGAACCTATCACTAAAACCAGCGATTTTGAGAACGCAAGGACATGGATAAACCGGTATTCACCACGATTCCCGAAGCCTGGCGCGACATGCGCCGGATTCGCCAGGTGCATTTTGTCGGCATTGGCGGCTCCGGGATGAGCGGCATCGCCGAGGTGCTGCTAAATCTGGGCTATAGCGTGTCCGGCTCCGATTTGCGCACCAGCGGGGTGACGGCGCGGCTGGGCCAGTTGGGCGCCAGCATTCATGTCGGCCATGCCGCTGAACATATCGCCGGGTGCGACGCAGTGGTGATTTCCAGCGCGGTGGCCGAGGACAATCCCGAAGTGATCGCAGCGCGGGCGGCGCGAATTCCCGTCGTCCCCCGCGCCGAGATGCTGGCCGAACTGATGCGGTTTCGCTATGGCGTCGCGGTGGCCGGCACGCATGGCAAGACTACGACCACCAGCCTGATCGCCAGCCTGCTGGCTGAAGGTGGCCTTGACCCGACTTTTGTCATCGGCGGGCGGCTGAACAGCGCGGGAGCAAATGCGAAATTGGGCGCAGGCCGCTATCTGGTGGCCGAAGCCGACGAGAGCGACGCCTCCTTCCTGTTTTTGCAACCCATGCTGTCGGTCGTCACCAACATTGACGCTGATCATCTTTCGACTTACGGCGGCGATTTTGAGCGGTTGCGCGAGACCTTCATCGAATTTATCCATCATCTGCCGTTTTACGGGCTGGCGGTGCTATGCGCCGACGATCCGCAGGTGCGGGCGATTTTGCCGCGTCTCACTCGCCCGGTGCTGACCTATGGCGCCAGTGAAGAGTGCGACGCTCGCGCCACCGACATCGTTGCCGATGGCTTGCGCACTCGCTTCATCGCCCATTTGCCGCATCTGAAAGCGCCGTTGCCGATCCTGCTCAATCTGCCGGGGCGGCATAGCGTATTGAACGCCCTGGCGGCGATTGCAGTGGCGCTGGAATTGGGCGTGTCAGAAACCGCGATTTGTCGCGCCCTGCGCAATTTTCAGGGCATTGGCCGCCGCTTTCAGCCGCACGGCGAATTGACGCTGCCCGATGGCGGCCAGGTCAGTCTGATGGACGACTACGGCCACCATCCGCGTGAGATTCAAGCGGTGTTGAGCGCCTTGCGCGGAGCCTGGCCGGAACGGCGGCTGGTGCTGGCTTTTCAGCCGCACCGCTTCAGCCGCACCCGCGACCTGTTCGACGACTTTGCGCAAGTTCTGGCCGAAGTGGACGCGCTGATTCTGCTGGATGTGTATCCGGCGGGGGAGAAACCTATCGCTGGAGCCGATGGCCGCAGTCTGAGCCGGGCGATTCGTACCCGGGGCAAGGTCGACCCGGTATTCGTTGAACACACCGCCGATTTGCCAGCCGCCTTGCCGGGACTATTGCGCGATGGCGATTTGCTGCTGTTGATGGGCGCGGGCGACATTGGGGCGATGGCGGCGCAATTGGGGCGCGACGGGTTGCCGGGCGCACATTGAACCGGCTGAATCAGGGGGGCAGCAGATGCAGCACTACAGACAGCAACGATTAATCAGCGATCCGGCTCAGTTCGGCAAAGTCGCGGTGCTAATGGGCGGCTGGTCGGCGGAGCGGGCCGTATCGCTCAATAGCGGTCAGGCGGTGCTGACGGCCTTGCAGGCGCAAGGCATAGACGCCCACGGCATTGACGCTGACCGCACCATTTTAAATGTGCTGAGCAGCGGCGGTTTTGACCGCGCTTTCATCATTCTACATGGGCGCGGCGGCGAAGATGGGGTGATTCAGGGTGGACTGGAGTTGTTAGGACTGCCCTACACCGGCAGCGGGGTGCTGGCTTCGGCGCTGGGCATGGACAAGCTGCGCACCAAACAGCTCTGGCAGGGGGTGGGTTTACCGACGCCGCCGTGGCGCATTGTCGCCAGCGCGGCGGAACTGGCCGACGCTGCATCCGAGTTGGGTCTACCCTTGGCGGTGAAACCGTCCTGCGAAGGCTCCAGCATCGGCATCAGTCGAGTCAATGACGCAACGCAATTTGAGAGCGCCTGGCAGCGGGCCGCCGCCTGTGATTCGCCGGTGCTGGCAGAGCCGTGGATTCAGGGTCAGGAATACACCGGCGCGGTGTTGCAGGGCGAGGCGCTGCCACTGATCAAGCTGGAAACGCCGCGTGAATTTTACGACTACGAAGCCAAGTATCACGCCAGCGACACCCGCTATCTCTGCCCGTGCGGCTTGCCGGCGGAACGGGAAGCGGAATTGCGGGAACTGGTGCGGCAGGCGTTCGCCGCGGTAGACGGTTCCGGCTGGGGCCGGGTGGATGTGATGGTGGACCGGCAGGATCAGCCGTGGCTGCTGGAAGTGAACACCGTGCCCGGCATGACTGATCACAGTCTGGCGCCGATGGCGGCGCGGGTCGCTGGACTACCGTTTGAAGATCTGGTCTGGCGGATTCTGGAAACCACCTTCACGGCGCAGCCGGACTGAGCGGGGGTGATGATGCGATTTGGACGCGAACAGCGCCGGGGCGCGACCTCGCTCAAGCAGCGCAAACCAGCAGTGGCGTCGGGGCGGTGGAAAGCCATTTGGGGACCGTGGCTGCGTGGACTGGGGGTGATGCTGGCGCTGGGCGCGGTCGGCTTTGGTCTGCACTTCGGTAGCCAGAAATTGCGCGAACCGGGCGCCTTTCCATTGCGCAACGTGCGGGTTGAAGGCGAGTTGCGCAATCTGGCCGAGTCCGATTTGAAGCCGCTGGCTGAACAGTACTTGGGCATCAACTTTTTCAGCGCCAATCTGGATGATTTGCACGCAACGCTGGCGACCAATCCCTGGGTCGAGGCGGTAGCGGTGCGGCGCGGCTGGCCGGACACCGTGGAGATTCGTTTACGCGAACGAACCGCGTTCGGCTTTTGGGGCGAGCAGCAGGCGATGGTGGATATCAACGGTCAGCGCTTCCTGCCGCCGGTGATTCGACAGCCGGGGCCGTGGCCGCGATTGAACGGCCCGGATGGCCGCGAAAAAGCCCTGATCAAGACTTGGCGCGAAGTGCGCGCTTTGTTTGATCCGCTGGGTTTGAAGCTGGCGAAACTGGTGCAGGATGAGCGGCGGGCCTGGTGGCTGACCTTTGACAATGGCCTGGAAGTACATGTGGGGCGTGAGCGGTTTGAGGAGCGGTTGCAGCGGCTGGCGCAGGTCTATCCCAAGGTGCTGGCGGCGCAGGCCGATCAGATCGCGGTGGTGGATTTGCGCTATGTCAACGGGTTTGCGGTGCGCTGGAAAGCGGGGCCGCCGGTTCCAACGGCGAGCTAGGCGGTTGCGGCAGAGGGAACGATCATGGCTAAGCAAGAAGACAAGAATCTTATCGTCGCGCTCGACATCGGCACATCAAAGGTCGTGGTGATGGTGGGCGAGGTCGGCCCGGATGGAACGGTGGATGTGATTGGCATCGGCTCGCACCCCTCACGGGGGTTGAAGAGGGGCGTCGTGGTCAATATTGAATCCACAGTCCAGTCCATTCAGCGGGCTGTGGATCAGGCCGAGCGCATGGCGCAATGCAAAATCTACTCGGTGTACACCGGTATTTCCGGCAGCCACATTCGCGGGCTGAGTTCGCATGGCGTCACCGCGATCAAGAACCGCGAGGTCACTCAGGAGGATGTCGAGCGGGCGATTGACGCCGCACGGGTGGTGGCGATCCCTGACGACCAGAAGATTCTGCACATCCTGCCCCGCGAATTCATTATTGACGGTCAGGAAGGCATTCAGGACCCGGTGGGCATGGCCGGAGTGCGGCTGGAGGTGCGGGTTCACATCGTGATCTGCGCGGTGAGCGCCGAACAGAACATCATCAAGTGTCTGGAGCGCTGCGATCTGGCGGTGGACGATGTGATTTTGCAACAACTGGCCTCCAGCCGCGCAGTTTTAACCCAGGATGAGAAGGACTTAGGGGTTTGCCTGCTGGATATTGGCGGCGGCACCACTGATTTGGCGGTGTTTACCGGGGGGGCGATCAGCTATACCGAAGTGATCCCGGTAGCCGGTAATCAGGTCACCAATGATATTGCGGTCGCCTTCCATACCCCGACCGCCTCGGCAGAGGCGCTCAAGATTAAACACGCCTGTTGCCTCAAGCAACTGATGCGCGCTGATGAGCAGGTGGATGTGACCGGCATTGGCGAACGGGGATCCGCACCCTGTCGCGCCTGGAACTGGCCGGAGTGGTGGAGCCGCGTTACGACGAACTGTTTGAAATCGCGTTGGGGAAACTGCAACGCAGCGGTCTCGAAAATCTGGTTGCAGCCGGCGTCGTGCTGACCGGCGGCAGCTCCCGCATGGCCGGGGTGGTGGAACTGGCCGAGGAGGTGTTTCACATGCCAGTGCGGTTAGGGCTGCCAGACGATGTCAGTGGCATGCGCGACATAGTCAGCAATCCAATTTACGCCACGGCGGTGGGGCTGCTGCTGTTTGGCAATGACAGTCGGCCAGGACGGCCCAATTTGGCGTCGCGCAGTAAGCGCAAGGGCTGGTTAACGCGGATCGGGAACTGGTTTCAGGGGAATTTTTAATGGGTTGCAGGCGAAGTGCTGACAGGTCAAGTCAAGCAATTTTCGAATCGAAAACCAACAGAGTAAGAGAGGCGGCTATGTTTGAACTGATGGATACCAAGTCGAAAAATGAAGTGATCAAGGTCATCGGCGTGGGCGGCGGCGGCAGTAACGCCGTGCAGCACATGTTGGGAGCGAACATCGAGGGCGTGGATTTTATCTGCGCCAATACCGATGCTCAGGCTCTGAAAACCTCGGCAGTGCCGATAACCTTGCAGATCGGCGCCAATATCACCCGCGGACTGGGCGCGGGCGCCAATCCCGAAGTCGGTCGTCAGGCCGCTCAGGAAGACAACGAGCGCATCCGCGAAGTTTTACAGGGCGCCGACATGGTGTTTATCACTGCTGGCATGGGCGGCGGCACCGGCACCGGCGCTGCGCCAGTAGTGGCGCAACTGGCGCGCGAGATGGGAATTCTGACGGTAGCGGTGGTGACCAAGCCGTTTCCGTTCGAGGGCAAGAAGCGGATGGAAGTGGCGGTGCAAGGGATTCGCGCCCTGAGTGAAACGGTGGATTCGCTGATCATCATCCCCAATGAAAAGCTGTTGATGGTGCTGGGCAAGAGCGCCAGCCTGCTGGACGCCTTCAAGGCGGCGAATGACGTGTTGCTGGGCGCGGTGCAGGGGATTGCCGAGCTGATTACCAACCCCGGCCTGATCAACGTGGACTTTGCCGATGTGCGCACGGTGATGTCGGAAATGGGAATGGCGATGATGGGCACCGGGCGGGCGGTCGGCGATGGTCGGGCGCGTGAAGCCGCCGAAGCCGCGATCGCCAGTCCGCTGCTGGAGAATGTCAGTCTGTCCGGGGCCAAGGGTTTGCTGGTGAGCATCACCGGCGGGATGGATCTGACGATTGGCGAGTTCGAAGAAGTCGGCAACACCATCAAGGAACTGGCCTCCGATGACGCCAATGTGGTGGTCGGCACTACGATTGATCTTGAGATGCGCAATGAACTGCGGGTGACTATCGTGGCGACTGGCTTGGGTCAAGGCGCTCCCGCCAAGCAAACCAGCGGACGGGAACAGCGTGAAGCCGCAATTCCTTATGTCAAGCTGGTGCAACAACAACGCCTGGAGCGGGCGGCAGTGAGCGAGAGCGATGCCCATTCCCGCTATTCGGGCAGTCGCCAGAAGGCGGCTGGCGATAGCCTGGGTGCGCGGGCCGATGCTGATCTGGAATACCTGGATCTGGATATTCCCGCATTCTTGCGCCGTCAGGCCGAATGATAGCGCTGCGATGAACCCTTTGTTCATGCCGCATATCAAGGGTGGTGACCGGTGCAGTTAATCGCTGGAGCGTAGATTTTCGCAACTTAACAACAATAATGGTTGCGAAAGAGAAACAAGTTGCAGCATTGCTACGAATTGCGGTATCTTTGTCGCAACGCATGATGACGAAGCGGTTGCCCATAGGCGCACAACTCAAGCCTGCATCAGGTACCGCGTCGCTACGCTCCAGTTCAATTGACGTGTGGGGGACCTAAGATGATTAGGCAGCGAACCTTGAAAAACGCTATTCGGGCCACGGGTGTCGGCCTGCATACCGGCGAGAAAATTTATTTAACCTTGCGCCCAGCGGCCATTGACGCCGGTATCGTGTTCCGACGAGTGGATTTACCCGAACCGGTGGAGATTAAGGCTTGTCCGCGTAATGTCGGGGACACCCAGCTTTCTACTTCGCTGGTTAAGGACAAGGTGCGCATTTCCACCGTTGAACATCTGCTGTCGGCATTCGCTGGTTTAGGCATTGATAATGCTTATGTGGATGTTAGCGCCGCCGAAGTGCCGATTATGGACGGCAGCGCCGGGCCGTTTGTGTTTTTGATTCAGTCGGCGGGCATTCAGGAACAGAACGCGCCCAAGCGATTTATCCGCATCAAGCGATCCATCATGGTTGAAGACGGCGATAAGTGGGCGCGATTTGATCCCTTTGCCGGTTTCAAGGTTGAGTTTTCCATTGCTTTCGACCATCCCTTGTTCAAGGGCCGCAACCAGCATGCCGTTGTAGATTTTTCTACGACTTCATTTGTAAAAGAAGTGAGTCGGGCCCGTACTTTTGGGTTTATGCGCGATCTTGAATATCTACGCGAGCAGCGATTGGCGCTCGGCGGAACACTGGATAACGCCGTTGTCGTGGATGATTACCGCATTCTTAATGAAGATGGTCTGCGTTACGAAGATGAGTTTGTAAAGCATAAGATTCTGGATGCGATTGGCGATCTCTATTTGCTGGGCCGCAGTCTGATTGGAGCCTTTACTGGCTATAAATCCGGCCACGCACTCAATAACCGCTTATTGCGCGAGTTGCTGGCGGATAGCACGGCTTGGGAAGAGATTACCTTCAGCGACGAACACCAAGCCCCGATTTCCTATCTGCAACCCGCACACGCCAGTTGCTAAATCATCAGGCTTAATTCTCTGCTGTTCTTTCCAGTTTTGCTTGAAACGGCTTTCCGAATTTCGGGAAGCCGTTTTGGTGATTCGGCGTATTCTAAATCGCCGGTTGGAATGCGCCGAAAGCCACATCGGCGAACACAGCCAATTTCAAACCGATTTGAACGGGGAGGAATCTCGCTCATGCCGTTCATGCAAATCGAAAGCATCGAAATTCGCAACTACCGGGTTTTTCAAAACGCCGTTCTCAAAAATCTTCCCAAGCTGACCGTGCTGATTGGCGCAAATGGCGTGGGCAAATCCACTCTGTTCGATGTTTTTTCCTTCCTAAAGGACGCACTTACCCACAATGTCAGCAAGGCAGTTAGCAAACGGGGCGGTTTCCGGGAACTGATTAGTCGCGGCGCATCCGGCCCGATTACCCTGACCTTCAAATTTCGTGAAACCGGTGGGCGGCTGGCGACTTATGAACTGGCGATTGCCAGTGACGGCGGTAAGCCGGTGGTCGAGCGCGAAGTGCTGAAATTTCGTCGGGGCCAGCGCGGCAAACCCTGGCATTTCGTGGACTTTTCCCGGGGCAAAGGCACTGCCATCACCAATGAAACCGCCTACGGCGAACCGGGCGCTCAGGAAGCGCGCAAAGAATACGCGCTTGATGAACCGGACATCCTCGCCATCAAGGGCTTGGGTCAGTTCAAGGAGTTCCGTGTGGTATCGGAATTTCGCAACCTGATCGAACACTGGCACATCTCGGATTTTCACATCGCCGACGCCCGCCCCAGCGAAGACGAAGGCTACGCCGAACATCTCTCCACCCGTGGCGACAACATCGCCCAAGTCGCCCAGTTTCTTTACGAATACCATCGGGACTGTTTCGACCGGATTCTGGAGGCCATGCAGCGCCGGGTGCCGGGAGTCAGTACGGTCGAGGCCAAGCCGACCGAAGACGGACGCTTGGTGCTGCGCTTTCAGGATGGCGCCTTCAAAGACCCGTTCATCGCCCGCTATGTCTCTGACGGCACTATCAAGATGTTCGCCTATCTGGTGCTGCTCTACGACCCTCAGCCTTTCCCGCTGCTGGCGGTGGAGGAACCGGAAAACCAGCTTTATCCCGAATTATTGGCGGAATTGGCCGAGGAATTTCGGGCCTACGCCCAACGCGGTGGTCAGGTTTTTATCTCAACCCATTCGCCGGATTTTTTGAATGGCTTGAAGCTGGAAGAAATTTATTGGCTGCGCAAAAAGAACGGCTTCACTATCATCCAGCGCGCCTCTGACACCGAATTGTTGAGTCGGCTGATCGATGCTGGCGATTTGCCGGGCGCACTCTGGAAACAGGGATTGTTTGAGGGAGACCATCACTCATGAGTCGCATGGTGTTCCTGCTGGAGGAGCCATCCATGAAGCATCTGCTCCAGGGATTGCTACCGCGACTGATGCCCAACCTGAACTTCCTGTGCATCCCGCACGAAGGCAAGACTGATCTGGAACGCAGCATCCCGCGCAAGCTCAAGGCTTGGAATGAGCCGGGAGATCGCTTTGTCATTGTGCGCGACAACGATAATGGCGATTGCCTTGGCCTCAAGAAACGCTTGCGGACCTTGTGCGAGCAGGGCGGCCATTCCGCAGCACTGATTCGCCTGCCGTGTCAGGAACTTGAAGCTTGGTATCTCGGCGATCTGAAAGCCCTCGCGGACGCCTACGCCTGTCCCCGCTTGGCGCGGTTGACGGACAAAGCGAAATATCGGAATCCCGATGCCATCTCTAAACCGGCAGAGGTAATCGAAAAACTGGTTCCTGAGTTTCAGAAGCAAACGGCGGCGCGGCGGATGGGAACACGATTATCCGAGGAAGATAACCTTTCGCGCAGCTTTCAGGTTTTTCTGGCCGGGGTGCGGCGTCTGGCAGCGGAGATGGGATGCGGGCCTGAAGTCGGGTTTGCTGGTGTTCAATCCGATTTGGAACGGTAAAAGCTGGATTAACGTAAGCATTCAGTCCCCGGCCCGTCTCCCGCAAGCGGGCGAGGGGAGTGAACGGTTACCAGTTAACGATTGTCATGCAAAGACCGGTGGCTGATACAGGTATCGCTGAAAACCCGCAAACACCTTGTTAATCTCCTCCGGTCTGCCCAGATCGGCCACGGCATCGGCAATCGAGTCGTGATATTTCAGGCGTAACAGCGGATTCAGCTTGGCTGGATCGAGTTCCTCCACGCCAACACTGATGTAGTGCGACAGCACGAAGTTGAGAAAAACCTGTTGTTTGCTGTTGAAGAGAGTGCTGATCACCGCCATTGCCCGGCCAGCGCGTTCTTCACGGGTCAGCGGCTCCAGCGCATAGGCGACATGGGCCAGCACGTCGAACAGGTCGCTCTTTTCCGCGTTGATGCTCTTTTGCATTTCAGCCAGTTGATCGTTGCCAAAGCCCTTTTCGGCGAGTCCTTCCAACAGCTTCCTGCGAGTCTCCGGGTCGCCCCATAACGCCCGAAGTTCTGCTTCATCCTTGAAGAAATCGGGCAGTTGGCCGAAGAGCGATTCCACAAACTGCTGCGCCGACATTGGCGTTCCGTCGGGATGCCAGAAGGTGGTGATCATCATGTGCTGGATGGCGCGTGCCTTGCCGTCAGCCAGCTTGACTTTCACCATCTGGCGCTTGTCGTAGTCCGCCGCTGGATCGCGCACGTCGGGCGACTCTGGCGACGCCGGGGGATGAGGCCGGGATTCCTTCGGCTCCGGTTCCAGCGGCTCCCCGTCCCATTCAGGGTCACTGAAATGCTGATGCGCCCCGACAAAATCGTAAATGGTGAAGTAGTCCTTGCCGTCATAAAGCCGGGTGCCGCGCCCAATGATCTGCTTGAACTCAATCATCGAGTGGATGGGTCGCAGCAACACGATGTTGCGAATGTTGCGGGCGTCTACCCCGGTTGAGAGCTTCTGCGAAGTGGTCAGAACGGTGGGAATGGTCTTTTCGCTGTCCTGAAACTCGCGCAGGTGTTGTTCACCCAGCTTCCCGTCATGGGCGGTAACCCGCTGACAGTAGTTGGGATCGGTGCTGGATTTCAGTTGGTTAATCAGGTCGCGCACCGCCAGCGCGTGATCCTGTGTGGCGCAAAAAACCAGCGTCTTCTCCCGCTGATCGATCTGCGACAGGAGATTTCAACCCGCTTCTGCTCCCGTTCCTTGATCTCGATAATCCGGTTGAAGTCGGCTTCTTGGTAACGCTTGCCCGCCTCAATATCGCCTTCGATCAGCGTGTCATCGGGCGTGTAAACATAATCATCGAGGGTCGTGGCAATCCGCTTCACCCGGAATGGAGTGAGAAAGCCGTCGTTAATCCCGGCCTTGAGCGAGTAGATGAACACCGGATCGCCAAAATAGGCGTAGGTGTCCACGTTGTCCTTGCGCTTGGGGGTGGCGGTCAGGCCAAGCTGCACGGCGGGGGCAAAGTAGTCGAGGATGCCGCGCCATTGACTTTCATCGTTCGCGCCGCCCCGGTGGCATTCGTCAATGACGATGAAATCGAAGAAGTCCGGCGGATACTCGCCGAAGTAAAAATTTCGTTCAGGCTGAGCCGAGAGTTTGTCGAGCGGTCGAAGTCCGTGATCGTTATCCCCTTCGACAGGCTCAGGGCGAACGGCCTTTGCAGGAAGCCCGCCGCTCATGAAGGTCTGGAAGATGGTGAAAAACAGGCTGCCGTTTTTCGGAACCTTGCCCTTCTTGCGGATTTCGTCTGGGTCAATCCGCACCAGCGCGTCTTCGGGAAAGGCGGAAAAGGCGTTGTAAGCCTGATTTGCCAGAATGTTGCGGTCAGCCAGGAACAGGATGCGAGGTCGCCGGGTCGGTTCGCCGCCGGTTTTCCAGTCGTTCAGGTTCCAGCGGCTATGGAACAGCTTCCAGGCGATTTGAAAGGCGATGAAGGTCTTGCCGGTACCGGTCGCCAGCGTCAGCAGGATGCGCGATTGCTGCTTTGCGATAGCATCCAGCACCCGCTCCACGGCGATGTCCTGATAGTAGCGCCCCTGAAAATAGCCGCCCTTGTCCTCGAACGGCACGGCGGAAAACCGGTCGCGCCAGGCATTTTTCGTGGCAAAGGCGCGGTTCCAAAGTTCGTCCGGCGTCGGGAATTGAGCAAGTTCCGCTTCGACGCCGGTGTGCATGTCTATGCCGTAAATGCCTTGCCCGTTAGTGGCGTAGGCGAAGCGAAGCGCCAGCTTGCCCGCGTAATCCTTGGCCTGTCCTACGCCTTCCGTCAGCGGCTTATGCCATGCCTTCGCTTCCACTATCGCCAGCTTGGCGTTGCGGTACTCCAGCACATAGTCTGCGGTCAACGGCTTGCTCCGCTTTCCCGCGCCTTGCAGGCGACCCAGGGTAATCGGGTACTCGCGCCGAGAATCCGGCTGCCTTCAATGACGCCCCAGCCTGCGGCTTTCAGGGCAGGGTCAATGTGTTCGGCGCGGGTTTCGGCTTCGTTCATGGGCAGAACTCAGGTTGTTGCAGCGCATCGGCGGGAGAAAGAATGCACAAGCCCGGTACAAGGGAGACTTCCAGCAAATCCTGATCGCCTGTTACCAGCCAAGCGCTTGCGCGGCCAGTGCCGTGTGAATGAATTTGTCATCGTCTACGTCCCGGCAATAGGTCTGCGCCGCGATTTCCGGGGGTACGTCCACCCAGTGAGCAGCAGCATTCATGTCATGCAGGATACGCTGGCGCAAATCCATACTCAGGTAGCGATCAAACTTGGGCCGCCACAATCGAGTTTCGAGCTCGGACAAATGGTGGCGGGCGAAAAATAACCGGCAGACCATGTTCAAGCACATGCCCGCACTAACTGGGGCGGGTGCGCCCGACTTCGAGAG
>JAAUTD010000087.1 GCA_012031845.1 Synechococcaceae cyanobacterium SM1_2_3 | reverse complement strand
TGGTGCAGGCTGAGTACGAGCGCATGATAAAGGGTGCTATCCGCCATGATTCAACCTCCTCCTGTAGTCGGTTGCAGCGATTGCGGGGACGTATCCCCGCAACCGTCGCCAAACACAATTTTTAGTGATTAAGCCAGAGCCTGCATGGCGACAGCGCTGCCACCATTAAAAGTCGGCTTCGACGATGGCACCGGCCCGGCGGCACAATTCCCGCCCGTAATCAGTCCACAAACCCTGTCCCCAATAGCGGTAGCAACTGGTCTGCGAACTCATCAGATTGAACAGGGCATTGCGGTAGCGCGGATGGCTGGACGGTATGCCCGGCTTCAATACTTTCTCATGGAACAGCGAACTGGCTTTTTCCATCGGCCCCAGCACGTTGTCGTAGCCGCGCACCCAGGAGATGTCATTGGTCCAACTGCCGCCTTCCATGTGGAAGCGACCATCTTCCTTCTTCAGCTCGGCAATCACCTGCTCCAGCTTTTCCGGCCCGGCGCCCGACGTAAACCGATCCCAGATTCGCTTCTGAAACAAGGGTTGAATCGCGGGCAAGTCGGATTCCTTGATCCCCATTGCGAACAGGTGTTCCAGATATTCAGAACCGTTCATGAACGGCACGTCAGAGCCGGACGACTCGCGCACCGAATCCATGAACTTGCCGGGGAATTCATTCATCATTACCCCGCCGTTTTCGCCGTCGGCGATCTGGCTGACCAGCGGCGGCACCGATTTCCCGGCCAGTTCCCAGCGCGACAGACTCTTGGCTTCGTAATAAGGCTGCATCTGCGCCACCAGTTTGGTGTCGCTGCCCTGGGTCTTGATCAGGGCGATGATGCTGACCGTTTCGCCCTTGGAGTTGGTGCAGACCAGCCGGTGCGGCAGGTGCTTTTTTCTCCAGGCCGTGACCGTTTTCCGGCAGCTCTACCGTGTGTTCCTGCACCAGCAGCCATTGATAGCCGCAATCCACCAGGGTCTTGATATAGGCGTAGGCGGTGTCGGGATGATTCGGCAACGCCATTTCCGACGGCGAAAACCCGCGCACCCGCTCCAGCGCTTCCAGCCCGAAGATCGCGGCGAAATGGTGTTGCCAGGCCTTGACATGCAGGCGGAAATCCTGCGCCGGGGTTGAGGGCGCGACGGCGTGACCCCACGGACAGCCCAGCCATTCGATGCCGCGCCGATAGTCGGGATTGCAACTGGCGTTCTTCAGGGCGTCGAACACATCGTTCAAACCCATCGCCCGCATCCCATGAAACAGCGTGCCGGAATATTCCAGCATCACTCGCGGCTCCTTGCCCTCGTGGATCAGTTGCGGGACAAATTCGCCAATCCGCTTGTAGCACCAGTGAAAGGCCGGCGCGTTGTAGTTATCGCCGATGTGCTGGTTATCCCACATGTATTTCAGATTGCTGATGACCGCCGCCGTGGACAGATCGCCGCCACCGGCGGGAATCAACGGCTGGTGCATGTGCAGGGCAATGGCGCAGGCGGCGCGAATACGACCAAAGTCAACCCGGCTTTCTGGCAGATACGCGGGCTTGGCGCGACCGGCGCGCACCGTCTCTTCCACGAGCGGCTCCGAACCGCAGATATTCGGCAAACCATCAACATACTCTGGAAGCTGGCTCATGCGTGACATTCTCCTGTACAGGATAGGGTTGCTGGACAAATACCGGCGGATCGACATGAGCGATAACCGCCGGGAACGCTGCTGCTGATAACAGCGCAACAAGCGTAGTAGTTAGCCGAATCGCCGGTCAAGCACACCCTCACTTGCAGCGGATGAGATCATAGATGTTGAGATAGTCCTGGCCAGGCCGGAACCATGAATAATCACAACTCATCCCGTGAATGATCAGTTCGCGGAAGTCATCGGGATAGGCGTACCACAACGCGATAGCGCGACTCATCGCTGATTCGACCCCCGCGTTATCCGCTCCGTGAAACACATAGCCATTGCGTTCTTCCCACGGCTTATGCGAATAGTCCTTGTCGAACACCGTGTCCTTGAGACCGCCAACTTCGCGCACAATCGGCACTGTGCCGTATTTCAGCGCGATCATCTGGGTCAGGCCGCATGGCTCGAACAGGCTGGGCATGATGATCATGTCCGAACCGGCATAGATCAGATGCGACAGTTCTTCGTCGAAACCCAGTTCGAGATGACAATCGGGGCTGTCATTGAGATGGCGCTTGAGATTCCAGAAGTGCTGATTGGTGTGCGGCTCCGGGCTGGAGCCGAGCAGCACAAACTGGGCGTTGTTGCGCAGCGCGTAAAAAATGGCGTGGCTGATGAGATTCACGCCTTTTTGACTGTCCAGCCGACCGACATAGGAAATAATCGGCTTGTAGTCTTTTGCCAGCCATAGCCGGTCGCGCAGCGCTTCCTTGTTGACGTATTTGCTGTCGAGCGTCTGGAGGCTGTAGCGTTCGGGGATATGCGGATCAACCTCTGGATTCCACACATCGTAATCAATGCCGTTCAGCACGCCGCCAAACTTGCCCTGATGGGTGTTCAGCACTGGCCCCAGACCGCTGCTCTGATCGGTAAAGCGCGCTTCATGGGCATGAGTCGGCGATACGGTGGTGACGAAGTTGGAATAGACCACCCCGCCTTTCATTAGATTAACAGCGGTGTGATTGAAGTTGTCGCGCAGCCGGTCGTAATTGAAGTAGTGAGCAATGTTGGTCAGGCCAGTCGCCCACAGCGCATAGTCGCCGGTCAGGCCCTGATGCTTGAAGTTATGGATGGTGTAGCACACCCGTTGCCGGTGCATACCGGCATGAGCGTATTGCTCGAACAGCAACACCGGCACCAGCCCGGTTTGCCAGTCGTGGCAATGGACAATGTCAGGCCGCCGATTGTCCTTGAGCAGGAATTCCAGCGCCGCCTTGCTGAAAAAGGCGAAACGGCTGACATCATCCTTGAAGCCGTAGAAATGGCCGCGATTGAAGAAGTTGTCCGGGGAATGCGGCTCAATGAAAAAGCACTTGCGGCCCTGGACAAAGCCAAACCAGACCGAACAGTGGATAGCGCTGTTATACCAGGGCACCCACAGATCCTTCATGCTGATTTGCAGGCCCCAAATCTGGTCATAACGCATGCAGTCATACTTGGGCAGGATGATATGGACTTCATTGCCACGGATTTCCAGTTCCCGGCTGAGGCCATAAATCACGTCCGCCAACCCGCCGACTTTCGCCACCGGGGCGCATTCGGGAGCAATCTGCACAATGTACATAAACTTTCACCCTTCGTTTTTGTATTTCGG
Source organism: Synechococcaceae cyanobacterium SM1_2_3 (assembly GCA_012031845.1). Lineage (GTDB taxonomy): Bacteria > Pseudomonadota > Gammaproteobacteria > Competibacterales > Competibacteraceae > Contendibacter. The sequence continues at coordinate 9,064 of JAAUTD010000087.1, read as the reverse complement.
GCGCAGCTTTGGCAATTCAGCCCGCCAGCAATCTGCGATCATTTGAACTGCGGCTGCGCCCCGTCGTCTAGTGCGGCAAATGATCGCGACTGGTGACCAACACAAAGGCCTGGCCTGGCCGCAAATCGTAGGAAAACGGTTTCGGAACATATTCCATCGCATATTCCGGCGACACATCCATCAGCGGCGCGCCCGCCTGAATATAGGCGCCCAGGTTCTCGGCATAGAAATACTGATGATTCCACGCATCCTTATTCAGGATAATCAGGGCTTCCTCATGGGTCTTGGTCGAGGCTTTCCATAGCACCAGAATATTCGGGTTCTGATAGGGCAGAACGCTGGTCGGGCACTCTTCCTGGAAGATTTTATACTGACTTTTGATCGCGTTGACGCGGGTAATAAATTCGCAGAGGTCGGTATTGGGCTGTTCCCAGTCGCTGGGCCGGGTGTTGACCACATGCAGCCGATGGCGGAAGCCATACTCAAAGCCCACCGGGATCATCACCCCAGCGGAGAACAGGGCGGAAAACAGATAGTGCTGCTTCATCGCCGCCACATTGCCATTCACCTCCTGGAACAACCGTTCGGTGTCGTGGCTTTCCGGGAAGCTGACCGATGGCGCGATTTCCCGCACCAGTTGATATTGCTCCATCAGCCAGGCGCCGTGGAAATCCCACCACTTGGAGCTATTGAAGACGTAATCAAAACCGGCCTGAGCAGTTTGTTTGGTCTGATCGGCGGTGCAACCCAGAGTCTCGGCCAAAAACGCGGTGTCCGGGTATTTCTGGCGAATTTCGCGGATCAGCCGCCCCCAGATATGGCCGGGAATTTGATAAGCCGCATCGCAACGAAAACCCTTGAAGCCCAATTCCAGCAGGTATTCGACAATTTTATAGCAGTAGCGGTAAAGCCCTTCCTTGTCGGAACTGTGCTGATGATTGAACAGCGCCAGATCGCCCCACACCACTTTATGGCCGTCCTCCATGCAGAATGGATGCGCAGCGCTGCCGTTTTCCTGAACGAACCATTCGGGATGCTTGCGCGTCAGTTCGGAGTCAAAGGCGCAATGGTTAATCACCAAGTCAACCATGACCTTGAGGCCGAGCTTGTCAGCCGCCGCCAGCGCCGCCTTGATCTGCTCGTCAGGAGAAAGTTTGGATTGCCCGTCCACCAGCAGCGGATTCAGTTGGAAATAATCAACAATGGAATACAGACTGCCCGAATAGCCCGGCTTCTGGACTGGATTGATGAAGATCCAGTCGAAACCCATGTCGGCCGCCCGCTGAAAATGCGGTTCCCAATCCCCAAAAGGGCCGGCCAGCAAAGGAAAAAGATTGTAAATGAGCATCGGCAACTCCACTGAGTTATTGGTTTTGCGGTCTTGGTCGCAACGGGGCAACCGGGCGATCAAAGGGCGTGGTTTCGGATATGGCGCACACAGGTTGAAATCGTAACACGAAACGGCGGGTTAAAGCAGTTACGGCCCGGCAGGCTTGCCGAGCCGATGGGTCTAAATCTGGGTGGGCAGGTAGGCGGGCAGACCGAGGCTGTTAATCAAACCCAACTGGGTTTCCAGCCAGCCAATGTGTTCTTCCTCGCTGGCGAGAATGGCCGCCAGCACGTCGCGGGTCACATAATCGCCGCAGCTTTCACAATAACCGACGCCTTCCTTATAGAGCGGGTGCGCCAGGAGTTCGAGCTTCAGATCACCGCGTAAAATCTCCTCAACATTCTCACCGATATACAGCTTGCCCAAGTCTTGCAGATTCGGCAGGCCCTCCAGCGCCAGAATCCGCTGAATCAGTCGGTCGGCATGTTTCATCTCATCAATGGATTCCTCGTACTCATGCTGGCCGAGTTTGCCAAAACCCCAGTTTTCCAGCAGGCGAGCGTGCAGAAAATATTGGCTGATCGAAGTGAGTTCATTCTTGAGCGCCCTGTTCAGATACTCGATAACCTTGGCGTCGCCTTTCATCGCGTGTTGCTCCTCTTGGAATTATGGATCAATCATGAACCAGGCGGACCGAGCCGGGACGGCGGCGGTCACCGAAGCCGGTGGTGAAACAGCGGCTAACGGAGCGGACGGCGGAGCGGTGACCTCGTGAGTCGACGCCAGACTAGGCAAGTAGGCATTGAGCCACTCGCCGATGCTGTCGAGACAGCGGCCACATTGATCGCCAAGGCCAAACTGGGCGCTCAGTTCTCCGACGGTGCGGGCGCCTTGTTCGACCGCCTGCCGAATTTGCGTATCAGACACTGACTTACAGATGCAGAAGTACATGGCACGAATCCTTTGGGCAAAATAAGGGGCTAAAAACTTGATCAAACATTGGATAGAGACTGTACAACAATGCTTTGGTTGCTGCGAATGGTATTCGCCTGCCGGTTCTGATCGGTATGCTGTTGCGCCATTGGCTCCATGTGCGTTACGCAATGGATTAAGGCCGCTCACTATAGCGGATGCCGACGGCGTGGGTCACTGATTGACTTGTCCCTTTTACAATGGAGTTTTTCATGCTTATCCATCCTGATTTCGACCCGGTGGCGTTCAGCCTGGGACCGCTGCATGTGCGCTGGTATGGCTTGATGTATCTCGCAGGCTTCGTGACGGGCTGGGCGCTGGGCCGATACCGGGTACGGCAACCTAACTCCGGCTGGACCGCCGAACAAATGGACGATCTGGTGTTTTACATCGCTTTGGGCGTGATTCTGGGCGGACGGATCGGTTATGTCCTGTTCTACGGTTTCAGCGGCTTTCTGGATAATCCGCTGATCCTGTTCCGGGTTTGGGAAGGCGGCATGTCGTTTCACGGCGGTTTTCTGGGCGTACTGCTGGCGATGCTGCTGTTCGCACGCCGATACCAGAAAGATTTTTGGCAGACCACCGATTTCATCGCGCCGCTGATTCCACCGGGGCTGTTTTTTGGGCGGATCGGCAATTTCATCAATGGCGAACTGTGGGGAAGAGTGACCGACGCGCCGTGGGGAATGGTGTTTCGGCAAGCCGGCGACTCGTTGCCGCGCCATCCTTCGCAGTTGTATCAAATGGCGCTGGAAGGAGCGGCGCTGTTCGTGATTTTGTGGCTGTTTTCCGCCAGGCCACGCCCGACAATGGCGGTATCCGCCGTGTTCCTGATCGGCTACGGCGCGTTTCGCTCGTTAACTGAACTGGTGCGCCAGCCCGATGCGCACCTTGGTTATCTGAGTTTGGGCCTGACAATGGGACAATGGCTGTCATTGCCGATGGTGATTGCCGGGATCGCGCTGCTGTGGATGGCGTACCGGCGGCCGCTTAATCAGGATAGCGGTAAGTAATCGTGACGTTCTGGGCGCCCTGATCGGCGCTGAGCAGATTGGACGCGCCGCGATAGGACAGCAGACGGCGGTTTTCGCGGTCGTAGCGGACTTCCAGCGTGGGCGCGACCCAGCGTAGCAGCCAACTGTCCGCCTCGATGGTGAAAGCAACCGTGCCGGGTTCGCCCGGCGCATCCAGTCGCCGGATGCGAAACACAAAGTCGCGGCCCTCCAGCGGCACCAGAAAACGCACCTGCTTAACGGCGTCGCTGCTGGCCAGTTGCTCCAGATGATCGCGCAAGTAAACATGCAGCCCTTGGCCAGTCACCATGTTGTCTTCCAGCCGCACCCGATCCTGCTGCACCGGCGCGTTCTGATCAGCGCGTCCGTAGATTTTGACCCAGGCCCCGTCTACAAACGTGCCATCCTGCCGCCCAAACCGGCGATCCTCAAAGGCATAGCTCGGCACATAGGGATGCGTGGTGAAGTTGGAGTTCAGCACCGCGATTTCCTGACCCTTGGCGTCCCGATAGCGGTTTCGTTGCGTTGCGGGCGACCGTTTTCATAAATCATCCGGTGTTCTTCGGTGTAGGCAATCTCGCCGCGATCATCGCGGGCGACGCCCTGGAACACTTCCTCCTGGCGATTGCCTACAGCGGCCCACGCGGGCAGGCTGGCGTCGGCCAGCAGCAGGACGCCAAAGGTGGCGGCGTTAAAATACTTCGTCATCCTGGGCAGCGTCATGAGCTACGCCCTCCGATAGTTCCGTTGCAAGAATGGCTTCCTACAGACCGGCAGCCGCCGGTTATGTTCAGTAGGTCAATTGGCCCTGATGCGTTCGTAACCGGCCAAAGCCTCGTTGCGACTGGCGGCGAAATCCACCACGGGCTGGGGATAATGCGCGTTCAAGGTGAATCCTGTTGCAGCCGGTTCGGTCGGCAGTGTCATCCACGGTTGATGAATCAACGCTGACGGCAGCGCCGCCAGTTCGGGAACCCAGCGCCGGACACAAGCGCCATCCGGGTCGAACTTTTGCCCCTGGATGATCGGATTGAAAACGCGGAAGTAGGGCGCGGCGTCCACCCCGCATCCGGCGGTCCATTGCCAGCCCAGAGTGTTGCTGGCCAGATCGGCGTCCACCAGCGTATCCCAGAACCAGCGAGCGCCTTCCTGCCACGGAATGCGGCAGTTTTTGACCAGAAAGGAAGCCACCAGCATCCGCAACCGGTTGTGCATCCAGCCAGTGCGCCACAGTTGCCGCATTCCGGCATCCACCAGCGGATACCCGGTTTGGCCGCGCTGCCAGGCGTCGAGTAATTCGGCGTAATCCTCGCGCCACGGATAGGCGGCAAAGCGCGGCTGCAACGGTTGATCGGGAGTGTGCGGCCAGTGATACAGCACATAATGAGCGAATTCGCGCCAGCCGATTTCGCGCAAATAGGTTTCAACGCCCTTGTTCGCCAGCGGATCGCCGCCCGTCGCCAGCGTTGCCGCCGCCCAGATCTGACGCGGACTCAGTTCGCCAAAATGCAGATGCGGCGACAAGCGCGATACGCCATCCCGCCCCGGCCAGTCGCGCCATTGGGCATAGCCGCTCAAGCTGTTTTCGCAAAACCGATCCAATTGCGCCAGCGCACCAGTTTCACCGGGTCGCCACGCCTCGGCCAAGCCCTGATCCCAAGGGATGCGCGGCAGCAGATTCAGACTTTCCAGCGGTTGCGATGACGGCCACGATTCGCTACCGGTCAACTTCGGGATCGGCAACGGCGCCGAAGGCGGCAATTGTTGCAGGCAGGCTTTCCAGAACGGGGTAAACACCTGATACGGGGTTTGATCGGCTTTAAGCAGCGTCCACGGCTCGATCAGCAGCGCCGCATGATGACTTTCGGCAATGACGCCCGCGTCGCGCAAGGCGGCTTTCACCCGGCGGTCACGGGCGATCGTGGCGGGTTCGTACAGGCGATTCCAGTACACCGCCGTAGCGCCGGTTTCGTGGAGCAATTGCTGAAGTGTCGCCAGACTGTCCCCTTGGCGAATGACCAAGCGTGAGCGCTGTTTTTCGAGCGCCGCGATCAACGCCGCCAGACTGTGATGCCGCCACCAGTGCGAAGCCGCGCCGGGCTGCCACGGCGCTTCCTCATCTGGCGTATGAATATAAACCGGAATGACCCGTTCATGCGCGAGCGCGGCGCGATGCAGCGCAGGATGATCCGCCAGCCGCAAGTCGCGGCGAAACCAGACCAAGGCAGTAGACATACCAATTTTTCCCGTTGGGTGGACGTGTGCGCAATCAGCGCCTGCTCGAAGAATTTTTTGATTATGCTTTAATGGCGATACGACATAACGTGTGCGGCAGTTTCCAATACTGCCTGGCCGCTTTCAGAACGCCTCAGGAACGGAACTCATCCCGGCAATGCTCAAGAATTTCCTCGCGCTATCCCTGTCATTGGCAGTGCTGTTTCTCAGTGTAGTGGGCTACATCCATGACACCTTCCGCCGCAGCGAACAAACCATCGTCGAAGCTGGCGAAACCCGTACTGTGGCGCTTCAGGCGCACGCCGTAGAAAACAACCTGAAGGATATTGCGTCCGATCTGCGGATTCTGGCCAGCCTGGCCGAAAGCCATGATCCGGCGCAACGCCGCAACGCTCAATGGCTGCATCATATCGAAGCCCAGTTTCTGAGTTTTGCCCTCTACAAGCAGCGTTACGATCAGATCCGCATTCTGGATCAAAACGGCATGGAAACCCTGCGGGTTGATGATCGGCAGGGTCATCCGCGAGTCGCGCCACGCGATCAGTTGCAATCGAAGGCTAACCGCTACTACTTCACCGAAACGATCACTCTCAATCCGGGACAGATTTACATTTCCCCGCTCGATCTCAATATCGAACGCGATGTCATTGAACAACCGCCCAAGCCGATGATCCGCTTCGCCATGCCGTTGTTTGATCTGGATGGAACCCGGCAAAACGTGATCGTAATCAACTATCTGGCGCAAATCCTGATTGCCGATATGAAGCGGATCAGCCAGGGCTTACTGGGTGAATCACAGTTGCTTAATCAAGCCGGTTATTGGCTGATGAGTCCTGATCCGGCGCAGGAATGGGGCTTCATGTACCCGGATCGGCAGGATCAGACCTTCGCCAAGGCATTCCCGGACGCCTGGCAACGCATCAGCGCGGCTGATTCCGGTCAGTTTCATTCGCCAAACGGCTTGTTCACCTTTACGACGGTATTTCCCCGCTTACTCAGCGACTCATCAGCCGTATCGGACGACGCGGCTACTGTTGCCGCCCGTCGGTATTTCTGGAAAATCGTCTCCCACGTTCGCCCGGAAGTGTTGCGAGCGCACACCTATCCCAGCGAATGGGTGATGCTGATCGTGATTATGGGTGGGCTTGGGCTGCTGATCGGCGCGTCATGGGTAATCGTCAAAATTCATCATCGGCGACTACGCGCTACCGAGACCTTGCAGGCCAGCGAAACCCGTTTCCGCGATCTGTCCGCCATGACTTCGGACTGGTTTTGGGAGCAGGACGAGCAATTCCGGTTCACCTATTTTTCCAGCGCCTTGTCGCCGAACTTTATTCCGCCAGCGGTTTCGCTGGGCAAAACCCGCTGGGAACTGCCGATTGAATTGACGCCGGAGCAATGGGCGGCGCATCGGGCGATGCTGGAAGCGCATCAACCCTTTCGGCAGCTTGAATATTGCATCCGCACGACCGAGGGCAAGAAACACTGGTACAGCGTCAATGGTCGCCCGTTGTTCGACCCGGAGGGGCGCTTTATCGGCTATCGCGGCACGGGTCAGGACATCACCGAGCGCAAACAGGCGGAAATCGCCCTGCGCCTGGCGGCGACTGTGTTCGAGAACACCCGCGAAGGCATCACTATTACCGATACCGAAGAACGGATTTTGCGGGTCAATCGGGCGTTCTGCGAAATGACCGGCTATAGCGAAGACGAGGCGCGGGGGCAAACGCCGCGCATCCTGCAATCCGGCCGCCATCACCGGGATTTTTACGCCGCAATGTGGGCCAGCATCCACGCCAACGGTTATTGGCGCGGCGAAATCTGGAACCGGCGCAAGAGCGGCGAGGTGTACCCGGAGTTGCTGAGCGTCAGCACAGTCAAGGATAAAACCGGCCAGATCACCCACTATGTCGCGGTTTTCAGCGACCTTTCCCTGATCAAGGCTTCCGAAGAAAAAGCCGAATTTCTGGCGCACTACGATCCCCTGACCCAGTTGCCCAACCGGCGACTGTTATCCACCCGGTTGCAACACAGCATCAACGTAGCGCGTCGCGAAGGCAGCGCGATAGCCTTGCTCATGCTCGATCTGGATCGGTTCAAGAACGTCAATGACAGCTTTGGGCATCAGGCCGGCGATGAGCTGTTACAGCAGGTGGCGGAACGGTTAACCCGGCGCTTGCGCGGCGCGGATACCTTGGCCCGTCTCGGTGGCGATGAATTCGCGTTGCAACTGGAAGGTCTGGCTCACCCGGAGGATGCAGCCCGGTTTGCGGTGGAGATCATCGCTGCGCTGGATCAGCCGTGGCGTTTGTATAACGGCGCTGAGGTGCGGATGGGGGCCAGCGTTGGCATCAGCCTGTTTCCCGATCACAGCCAGACGGCGGAAGAATTGCTGCAACACGCCGATGCCGCGCTATACCGGGCCAAACTGGAAGGACGCGGCAGTTTCCAGTATTTCTCCGCCGGACTGACTCAGGCCGCCCGCCAGCGAGTTGAACTGGAAGCCCGCCTGCGTAATGCGCTGACCGAACAGCAGTTGCGGGTTTACTACCAACCACAGATTGATATTGCCAGCGGCCGCATCATCGGCGCGGAGGCGCTGGTGCGCTGGCAAGACCCCGATCAGGGCCTGATCCCTCCGGGCCAGTTTATCCCGGTGGCGGAAGAAACCGGCCTAATCAGCGCCATTGGCGAATGGGTGCTGCGGGAAACCTGCCGCCAGGGTAAAGCCTGGATGGATGCGGGTTTGCCGCCGCTGACGCTGGCGGTCAATCTCTCCTCGCACCAACTGCGCCACGGCGATCTGGTCGCCACCGTGTTGCAGGCGATCACTGATACCGGCTTCCCCGCCGAACAGTTGGAACTGGAATTGACCGAAAGCGCCCTGATGCAGCGCGAGACCGAAGCTGTGGCGATTCTGGAGCGTTTGCGCGGTTTAGGGCTGCGTCTGGCGATGGACGACTTCGGCACCGGCTATTCGTCGCTGGCTTATCTCAAGCGGTTCCCGCTTGACGTGCTGAAAATTGACAAGAGCTTTGTGGACGACATCCCGCTCCACCGCGACGATATGGAGATCGCCGCCACCATCATTGCGATGGGCCACACTCTGGGCTTCAAGGTGCTGGCCGAAGGGGTGGAAACCGTTGAACAACTGGCGTTTTTGCAGATCAACGGCTGTGACCGCTATCAGGGTTATCTGAACAGTCCGCCCGTGCCCGCCGAAGTATTTTCCGCATTGCTGACCGCAAACAGCGCGGGCATCCTGCCCGTGAGCTAAGCAAGCAGCATCGGCTTTTTGTCCGTTGCAACCGAGGAGTTTTTGAATCCAGGACTTTCGCTTCGGATTTAAAACCCGTTCGGGATGAGCCGGTCCAACCCTATTTTTTACCGATGCAGGACTTTCGCTTCGGGTTCAAAGACCGTTCGGGGTAAGCCTGTCGAACCCCTTTTTTTACCGATAAATGACCCTTCGACCGCTGAGCTTGCCGAAGCGTCAGGGCGAACGGTTGGAGCG
>JAAUTD010000086.1 GCA_012031845.1 Synechococcaceae cyanobacterium SM1_2_3 | reverse complement strand
GACCAGCCGCCGCCGCCCCGGCCCTTGGCGTTGGCCGGGGCGCACCATCAGCAGGTTAGTACCGAGTCCCGCGATCTGCATTTGCACCGCCTGAGTCGCGCCGTTGCCGAGCGTGACCATCGTAATGACCGCGCTGACGCCGATCACGATGCCTAAAATAGTCAGGAACGAGCGCAACAGATTACGGCGGATTGACCGCAGCGCGAGGAATAACGTGTTGAAAAACATCAGCGACTCTCCACCGGATGCACCGGCAAGTCCAAAGCGATGGGGTGCGGATTGAGTGCGTCGCTATCAATGTGGCCGTCCACGAAATGCACCAGACGCCGGGCATAGGCCGCCATGTCCGGCTCGTGAGTCACCATTAACACGGTGATGCCGTGTTCCACGTTCAGCCCTGACAGCAGTTCCATGATTCCTGACTGCGCTGGGTATCAAGATTTCCGGTCGGCTCGTCGGCCAGCAGCACCGCCGGTTCGGTAACGATGGCGCGGGCAATGGCGACCCGCTGCTGCTGACCGCCGGACAGTTCAGCCGGCGTGTGATGCTCCCAGCCGCCCAAACCCACCGACTGCAAGGCTTTCGCCGCTGCTGCATGACGCACCGGGGTACTTTCGCCGCGATACAGCAACGGCAGCTCAATATTCTCCTGCGCCGAAGTGCGGGCCAGCAGATTAAAGCCCTGAAACACGAAGCCCAGGTAGCGACGGCGCAGCCGCGCCCGCTGATCGCGGGACAAGGCTTCGACGTGAGCGCCTTTGAACAGATATTGGCCGCTGGTCGGGGTGTCGAGGCAGCCCAGAATGTTCATGGCGGTGGATTTGCCTGAGCCGCTCGGCCCCATGATCGCGACGAATTCGCCGGCGTGGATGTCGAGGTCAATGCCTTTCAACGCGGTCAGCGCGACCGGGCCGACGCCGTACACCTTGGTCACGCCGCGCAGCCGAATCAATGGCGTACTCGCAGTCAAGGGCGGCGCGGCGGCGGTCGGATCAGGCGCGCTCATTTCGCGGCGGCCGTTTCTGGTCGGTGATGACCTGCATCCCAACTTGCAGATCGCCGCCGGTGATCTCGGTCATCCGGCCATCGCTGATGCCCGGCGTGATCGCCACCGCCACCGCAACGCCATTGCCATCCTCCGGCAGTACCCATACCTCCTTGGCGGTGGCGGTGCTGGCCCCGGCAGCGGCCGATCTGCGGGATCGGCCGGGGATGCGCGGTATCAGGCTGGCGGTGATACTTTTCTTCGCGGCCTGGCCCGCGTCGGCAACCGTCGGAGTGAAGCGCAGCGCGCTGTTGGGCACTAGCACTACATCCTTGCGCTCGGTCGCGGTGATAGTCGCGGTGGCGGTCATGCCGGGACGCAGGCTCAAGTCACTGTTGTCCACATCCAGATAGGTCAGGTAGGTGACGACGTTATCGGTGATGGTCGAGCCGTAAGCGACGCGAGTGATCTTGGCCGGGTACGGGCGATTCGGGTAGGCGCTGACGGTGAATCGCGCTTCCTGACCCACCTTGACCGCGCCCACATCGGCCTCGTCCACATAGACTTGCAAGCGCAACTGCGACAGGTCTTCGGCCACGTTGAACAGGGTCACGGCCTGCAACGACGCCGCGACCGCGTTACCCGGTTCTACGCTGCGGGTGAGCACCACGCCGTCAGACGGCGCCCGGATGGAGGCTTTCGACAGGTTGATCTGGTCGGTGGACAGCGCCGCTTGGGCTTCATTGACGCTGGCGCGGGCGCTGGCCTCATCGGCGATAGCCCGTTCCAGCATCGCCCGACCACTGTCCAGTTCGGCTTTCGACGGCACTTTGCCGCCCGACAGCCGCGCCACTTCTTCGAGCCGCGCCAGACTGGCTTTGGCTTCTTTCACCGTGGCGACGGTTTGCGCAACTTTGGCGGTGGCCGCCGCCAGCGCCGCCCGCGAGCGCAGAATCTGGTCACGCAGCTTGGCGGTGTCGAGTTCAACCAGCACCTGGCCTTTTTTGATGGGATCATTCACATCCACATGAACCTTCAACACCGTGCCGGAAAGTTCACTGCCGATATTGACCGAGCGGGTCGGTTGCAACGTGCCGTTGGCAGTGACGGTCAGCGTCAGATTGCCACGCGCTACCGCCTGGGTGGTGTAAATGGGTGCGGCGCTGGCGGTCTGGCGATCCTGCCAAACCCACAGGCCAGCGGCGGCGAGCGCCAGCAGCAGTACGCCGATCCAAAGCGCCGGGCGGCGATACCAGATCGGCGCTGCCGGTTCCGCCAGCAAGGTCGCAAGGTCCGTTTCAGTATCGGGGGGCGGCGTCACGGTGGGAGGAATCGGTAGGCTCATGGTTTGGAAGTCCGGGGTTCGGTAGATGCGGCGGTTGCGGCGCTATCGTCAGGGTTCCAGCCGCCGCCGAGCGCCTTGTACAGGCGCACATAGTCGGCGCTCAGGTCGGCGCGGGCGGCGGCGACGATTTCCTGGGTGCTGAGTTGGGCGCGCTGGGTGTCGAGTACGGTCTGGAAATCAATCAGCCCACTGCTGTAGCGCTGACGCGCCAGTAGCGCGGCATTGCCAGCGGCCTCGGCGGCGCGTTGCAAGGACAACAGCCGTTCGCGGTCGCCCCGCAGTGCAACCAGCGCGTCTTCCACGTCCTTGAGCGCGGTCAGCACCGTTGCTTGATAGTCCATGTACGCCTGGTCCAGCGCCGCTTGTTGGACGCGCACCTGGGCCAGTCCAGCGCCGCCATCGAATACCGGTAGCGACACGCTGGCCAGCAGTGCGCTGACGACGGATGCGCCATTGGTGAGCGCACCCAAGGTCAGTGCGTTTAGACCCAGAGAACCGCCGATTTGGAAATTCGGCTGCCGGGCAGCATCGGCCTCTGCTACGCGGGCGAGGGCAGCGGTGATCTGGTGTTCAGCGGCGCGGACATCGGGCCGCTGGCGCAAGGTCTCGGCGGGAATGCTCAACGCCAGGTTGTTGGCGGTTTGCGGCACGGGCCTGACTGCGGCTAGCACTGTAGCCAAGGCGGCTGGCGGTTGGCCGGTCAACACGGCAAGAGCGTGACGGGTTTGTTCGATGCGGGTCTGCAAGGTTGGCAATTGAGCGCGAGTCTGCTCGGCGGCGGATCGCGCCTGTTCGGTTTCCAGCGAGGTGACCAGACCGGCCTGTAGCCGCCACTGGGTAATCTGCAAGGTCTCAAGCTGGCTGGTCAGGTTGTCGCTGGCAATCGCCAGCAACGCCTGAGTGCTACGCAGAGTGATATAGCTGAGCGCCACTTCTGCAGCAATGGAGATTTGCACATCCCCCAGACTGGCGGCGCTGGCCTGTACGGCGGCGTTGCTGGCGGCCAGTGCATTGCGGTTAGCGCCGAAAAGGTCGAGTTCCCAGCCCGCATCCAGGCCAACTTTGAAGCGGTTGGCGCTGTTGCCATCGGCGCGGTTGCGTTGTGCCGACGCCGAGCCGTCTACCGTCGGCAACAGCGCAGCAGCGGTGACATCACGCAGCGCCCGCGCCTGTTGCAAGGCAGCCTGGGCGTTTTTTGACGCTGGTATTGGCCCGCAAGGCTTGAGTTATTAGGTCGCTGAGCAGCGGATCGTTGAAGCGTGACCACCATTGCGCCAGTGAGGGGTTGCCGGTCATGGCCGAGAGATTGGCGGCAGACCATGCGGCAGGTATCTCAATCGCGACCGGCGCGGTCGGCTGAGGCGCTATCGCGGCGCAACCGCACAGAACCAGCAGCAGGCCAGCCGCTACGGTTGAGTGACTCACCCGATGCAAAGCGTCGTTGCCGCAGTCAATGAGAAGGTCTTGATAGTCAGGGCCAGCAGCATCAGGCATCAGTGGGGTCTTTCCGCAAGTGTCGGCGGCTTGCCGTCGCAAGAGCGCGATGGATGGATGATACACGCTGGCTTCCAAGGCGATCTGTGCGTTAGCGAACAGTGGCGGCGCGGCAGAGGATGGTTGCCTCTGTGTTCGCCAGCGCACTGAACTTTGTAGAGCACACGCTTACTCTGCGCAAATGCCGAGTGCGACCTACTGCGCTGGCTGGTTCGCGGATGGCTTGAAGCCTTTTGCGCCACGCTTTGCCACTTCCAAAGGATTTTCCAATGAACCGTTCGATGCTCACAGGACTTTCGCTTCAGATTCAAAAAACCGTTCGGGGTGGAGCCGGTCGAACCCCGGTTTTTACTTCGATGAATGCCCTTCCGACAGGCTCAGGGCGAACGGATGGAGCGAAAGTCCTGGCTCATTTCAGTGCTGTTCGCTGCGCTCAGTCTGGCCGCTTGAGACCGCCCCACTGTGGTCAATGTTCCTGCTACACCCGTTGCCGTGCCGGGACCGGCAGGCCCGCCGGGCGCAACGGGCGATCAAGGCAACAAAGGCGCGACCGGCCATCAAGGCAGCCAAGGCAATGAAGGCGCTAAAGGTGAAACCGGCCGATCCGGCGACGGCAGCACCGTGATCGTGACGCGCCCGCTGCGCCAGCACCCATGAAGTAACTCGCTACTGTTAACGAGAAGATCATGAGCTTAGGAACCATCCTGCTGATCGTTCTGATCCTGATCCTGATCGGCGTCATTCCGACGTGGCCGCACAGCCAAAGCTGGGGTTACGCGCCTAGCGGCGGTGGATTAGGGTTGGTAGTACTCGTTATCGTCGTGCTGCTGTTGCTAGGGCGGATTTGACGGATTTCCCCGCTCTGTGAGCATTTAATTTCTCTACCCCCCTGGATTCGTCCTCAGTACAGGACAAAACTTATAACCATATGATTAAAAACGGCTAGGCTAGGCATTTTTTACAGGAACTCCAATGAAGGCTACCGCCAACGACCCCGTCCGTGAACTCAAGGCTGTGCTGGCCGAATATCTGCCTTGGCATGGTGCCCGGATCGGTTTTCTGGCGCAGTTTCTTCTGGCCCTGTTCAAGGTGCGCAGCGTCAATTTGGCCGAATTGGCAACCGGTTTCGGGGGTCAGGCCCAAGTGGATTCTCACTACAAGCGTCTGCAACGCTTCTTCCGCTCGTTTGCGATCGACCCGGATTCTTGGGCACGGTTGCTGGTGCGTCTGGTTCCGGTCGGTGATGGCCCGTGGCGGCTGACGATGGATCGCACCCACTGGAAGTTTGGCCAGGTAGACATCAATTTTCTGGTACTCGGTATGGCCTATCGCGGCATCGCCGTCCCGGTCTTCTGGAGCCTCCTAGACAAGGCGGGCAACTCCAACACGGCTGAGCGGAAGGCCCTGATGGAGCGTTTCCTTGCGGTCTTCGGGGTGGAGCGGATCGCCGTCCTCCTCGCTGACCGCGAATTTATTGGCGAAGCGTGGTTCCATTGGCTGCAAACGCAACGAATTCCCTTCCACCAACGGATCAAATGCGACACCCTCGTCCCCAACCATTGGAACCGGATGATGCGTATCGACACCCTTTTGGGTTCGCTTAAACCCGGCCAAGCACACCGGCTGCCAGGACGACGTCCGGTCTGGGGCTGCTTCGTCCACCTATCGGTGCTGCGCTTGGACGACGGCGAATTCCTCGCGATAGCCACCTCTGGCGCACCCCAAGCCGAGGCTATCGACGCCTATGCCGACCGCTGGCAAGTAGAAACGCTGTTCGGTTGCTTGAAGACGCGGGGTTTTAATTTCGAGGACACTCACCTCAGAGACGCTGCTCGCCTCTCTAAAATGATGGGACTGCTCGCCTTAGCTTTTGTTTGGACTCACCGCACCGGCGAGCAGCTTCATGACCAAGACCGGCCGATCCCCTTAAAAAAACGCTTCAGCGACCGCTCAAGTCTCTCTTCCGCCACGGCCTCGATTTTCTTCGTAGCGTCATCCTCAACCTCGCCGACAAATTCCAGGATTTCCTCTGGGCTTTGAGATTTTTGTCCTGTACTTAGGGATTCGTCATACCCGCGAAAGCGGGTATTCACTCGAAAGCCCTGAGAGGCTATATAAAATAACTAATTGATTGATAAAGACGTGTAACCGGATTCCAGAAGGCTTAGCGGGCTAGAAACCGGTACTCAGAAATTGGAGCAGATCACACCGCAATCACGTCAGGGAGCAGACGGAGAAATTCTTTTCTGACCACTTCGTAGCACTCGCACACCCGCGCTTCCAGGCCCGGTCGATCCTGTACGGTGATACGGCCTCGGCTGTATTCGATTAACCCGGCGTCCTGCAAGTTGCAGCGGCTTCGGTTACGCCCTCGCGCCGGACGCCAGCATGTTGGCGATCAGTTCCTGAGTCATGCTCAGGGTGTTTGTGGGCAAGCGGTCGAGACTGAGCAGCAGCCAGCGACAGAGTTGCTGATCGACCGAATGGTGGCGATTGCAGACGGCGGTCTGCGCCATCTGGGTCAGCAGGGCCAGGGTGTAGCGCAGCAACAGATGCCGCAACGCTTCGGAACGATTGAATTCCTGCTTGAGCAAGTGCCCCTTGAGCCGATAGGCGTGGCCCGCGCTCTGCACCACGGCCCGATTCGGCATGGTTTCACCCCCCATGAACGAGGCGATGCCGACGATGCCCTCATTACCAACCACCGCAATTTCGGCGGAGGCACCATTCTCCATGACGTACAGCAGGGACACGATAGAAGTAGTGGGGAAATAGACGTGCATTAACCGGTCTCCAGACTCATATAGAGCCTGGCCCAGTTTCATCGGAACCCATTCCATGTGGGGAAACAAATGCTCGCATTCAGGCTCCGGCAGAGCCGCAAGCAGATGACTTTGCCGGTAGTTTGGAGGGTTTGGAGGGCTGGGCATGATGGACATGAATCACCTTTAGAGTCAGCGCATAAAAGCTAAAAAAGCAGGGAAATTTTTATACCGTACCCCATCAAGGTTAATTTATATGTCTTATAGCATACATAGTAAAGACCGGGCTTTGATTAATTTCTTCAAGGCGGATGAAAAATACCTCTATGTGCGTTATCGCACAGACGCATGGATTGAGTAACGGTAATTTCTACGCTCTTGTCCTACAAGCGGTTGCGACTCAGGATGTTCACTATGAACGACCCTGAGCCTGCATTTAACAAACTATCAGGAGATTCATATGATGAACTTGAAAACCTGGATGAAAATTGGCGGAATCATTACTGTCCTGCTAGGAACAGCACCCATGCTGGCTGTTGCCCAGAGCTATGGCAGCCCCCAGTTTGATGAGCGTAACTTGGTTGATGTTCGCAATGGCCGCAATGCTCGCTACCATTGCCACCGGCAGCAGTTTCGAAATAGCCGTGGTTATTCTTATAGCCGCCGTTATTGCCATACGCACTCTTACCGAGGCACTCATTCTCACCGAAACGCTCGCAGTGTTTACCCTCTGTATAACAATCGTTATAACCGCAATAATCACAACCGTTATCAAAGTAGATAATTGCAGCACCCGTAAGTTAGTCGTACCCGCGAAAGCGGGTATTCCATTTTTTCAGCGGCTTACTGGATTCTCACTGACGAGAAATTCTCACTTACGAGAAAATCACAGAAAGCGAAGATCGTGTTCTGATTATTTCAATCTATCTTGGCGCGGAAAATTTTAAGCCTTGGCTAAAAAGGAAAACCTAATGACAATGAATTTGAGAGCTATCCGTTGTTCTCCTCTGGCGGTTCTAACCATTACCGACCGCGCCCGTGCCATCAACGCCTTGAAGATGATCCAGGCGATGACCAGTACGCACCATTCATCTGATGAAGCCAGAACTCTTTCCGAAATTGCCGATTACTGGTCGAATAAAGATAGCGACAGTGACACCACGCTGGAATCCCGTTGAAATATGGGCAAAATTGGAAGCAGGCAATCTGCTTGTTCATATTCTGCTCTCTAATCCCGTCCAAACCGGGTTAAAAGCAGCATCAAAATCAGACTCCTGTTTCAGATAATCAGCACGAATTTTTCAGCTTATAAAGCCTTTATGTACGCTAACGCACAGACACCAGCCAGGGAATAGCGCAGTCTTCTTTCAATTTCAGCGTGAAAGGAGAAATACCAATGCCATTGATTCAATTAGTCATCGTTCTAGTCGTCTTTGGGGTAGTCCTGTGGGCGATCAATACTTTCATACCGATGGAGGGCAACATTAAGAAAATCTTGAATGTAGTCGTCATCGTGGTGGTGGTTCTGTTTGTATTGGGTGCTTTTGGGCTTTTAGGTCCCTTGCAAAGAATGCGGGTGGGATAGCGGATTAACCAGTCAGATTTCAGCGGTGGAAGGAGGCAAGATGAACGCAATCAAGATGGCCGCCATTGCGCTGATTATTGCGGGCGCTTTGGGTTTGGGATATAGCAGTTTCAGTTATACCAAGGAGACTCAGGAGGCCAGGATAGGCCCGATTGAGCTGACTATTCAGGAACTTCTAATTTCACGATGCAGGGAAAAGCACCATACTATTGAATCGGTTAATCGTTGTCTTAGTCGTTTCCAGATTGCTCTTATGGGCGATTAATGCCTGCAATGCCAAAGGAAGACAGCATCAGGAAAATATCGTTTCTTTCGGATTAAGCGCTTTTGGTCTCTTGGGTCGTAATGTCAGCAATGCGGATTGGATAACATCAATCCGTAAACTTTTATCAGTGAGGAAGACAAGATGAACGCAATCAAGATAGCCGCCATTGCGCTGATTATCGCGGGCGCTTTGGGTTTGGGATATGGCAGCTTCAGTTATACCAGGGAGACTCAGGAGGCCAGAATAGGCCCGCTTGAACTGACTGTTCAGGAGCGGCAGACGGTCAATATCCCGGTCTGGGCCGGCGTAGCAGCAATCCTGATGGGTGCGATCCTGCTACTGGCTCCCAAGAATGACTAATCCGGCTTTTTTGCAGCAGTTATCCAGTTCCCTCTTCCGCCGGGAGGGAAAAGTCACTCGTCGGAAATGCTATTTTCGACGCCTTTCAAGCACGCTTAAGAGATTGTCGAAATGACCAAAATTCACCGAATGAACTTAATAACCGCCGCGTTGATTCTGGGTGGCGGCGTATTGCAAGCGGCAAACGCACAGCAGGGATATGGCGCGCCTCCAGCTTATGTTTCTGATGCCGCACCCCAGTATCAGGAACCGCCACTCCTCCTAATCCCATCGCAATTACCGTATTTCAATCATCATGCCCGTTCAAAAGCGGTGATGACCTGGCGATCTGCGGATAACGCAGTGGCGGCTGAAAGGTCGCCGAGCCTACTGAAGGTTCATAACAATCAAGGCGTTCGCTATGTATCGGGCGGCGTCGGCGAAGGCGAACGCGCCGAACTCAATGGGCTGTCCAACGAATTCAATCTGCGCCTGCTCTTTGCGATGCAGGGCAGTGGCGAGTATCTGTCCTCAGTTCAAGTGATGATTCAGGATGGCAGCGGCGGAACAATCCTGAGCGCTGATTCCAAAGGCCCCTGGTTTTTGGCTCAATTACCGCCTGGCGACTATACCGTAGTCGTCAACGTGTCCGGTCGAGACCAGCCGCAGCGACAAACGGTGCATATCAAGAATTCCGGGCAATCCCGGCTGGATTTCTACTGGCGCTGAGAGCATTCACCCGCGATGGGCAGCCTATGTGCGCTAACGAACAGAGCTTTGCTGCGGCATGTTGTAGAGTGCCTCTAACACAGTAATCAAGAGGAGAAGCACCATGCCGTTAATTCAGTTAGTGATTGTGCTGGTCGTGTTCGGAGTGCTGTTGTGGGCGATTAATACCTACATCCCGATGGAGGCCAACATCAAGAAAATCCTGAATGTGGTCGTCATTCTGGTGGTGGTTCTTTTTGTGTTAAGCGCCTTTGGCCTTCTGGGTTCCATAGGAGTTTATGGCAGTATGCCATTGATTCAATTAGTGATGACCTTGGTCGTATTTGGAGTGCTGTTGTGGGTGATCAATACCTACATCCCGATGGATGGAAATATCAAGAAAATCCTGAATGTGGTCGTCATCATTATTGTGATTCTCTTCGTATTAAGCGCTTTTGGGCTTTTAGGCCCCATGTCAGGGATGCGAGTGGGAAGATGATCCTGATGTGAACGCATGAATGATCCATCGAGCAGAAACCTCAATCCGGCGAGTTGCCGGATTAATGATGCAGAACCGGAGAAATTCCCAATGTTAACCAGAGATGAATATGTGGCAAAAATGAAGCAGCGTCTGGATAAATGGAGCGCTGAAATGGATGCCTTGGAGGCAAAAACCCAGAATGCTCAGGAGGATGCCAAAGTGAAAGCGCAGGAGCAGATGAGCACGCTCCAAGCCATGCGGCTGGACGGCGAGAAGAAACTGGAAGAGATCAAGTCCGCTACTGAAGATTCCTGGGAACACCTGAAAACAGAAACGGAAAAGGTTTGGGATGCCTTTAAGGATTCGGTGCAGGCATTCAAATCGCATTACAAATGACTTCACCTTTCCCTTTCACCCAGAATTGGTCATTAATCAGGAGTATCACCATGAGATTATTCAGTAGATTCACTACTTTTTTCTTCGTCATCCTACTCGCTTCCCTGTTGGGATGCGCCTCAACCTCAAAACAGGAAGGAACTGGTGAGTATGTGGATGACACGGTTCTTACTGGCAAAGTCAAGGCGGCGATTTTTGACGATCCTTCACTGAGCGCGCTTGAGATTAATGTCGAAACCTTCAAGGGCGTAGTGCAATTAAGCGGCTTCGTTAATTCCAAGGATGATATTAACAAGGCGGTGAAAGTCACCCGCAGTATTAAAGGCGTGGTGTCGGTCAAGAATGATATGCGGCTTAAATAGCCGCAGACCGAAGGTCAAAGTCCGCGAACTGATCTCCGGGCATAAACTCCGGGGATTATTTCGCTTTTTAAGTTGAGGCCGCACAGTTGAAGGTGGGCACTATGGCGATTCGCGAAACCTGGCTTCAGTTGAGAACGCGCTTTATTGGCAACGGATTGAGCAAAAAGCTCGTCGGCGACGAACCGCCGCTGCGGGCGGAACTGTTCAGCGCCGTCCAGATGGAGCAGCACGGCAAGCGGTTGGCCGCCGCCCACCTGTTGACGCCGGGTCATGCGCCAGACCAGCTTCTGGCCCGGTTGACCGAGAATGAACAGACTTTAATAGGCGTCTGCACCCTGCTGATGAACGCGGTTACGGCAACTCGCCGGATTGCGCCCGCCGGGGAATGGCTGCTCGATAACTTCTACCTGATTGAAGAACAGATTCGCACCGCCAAGCGGCATTTGCCCAAAGGATATAGCCGGGAATTGCCGCGTCTGCTCAATGGCCCATCGGCCGGATTGCCACGGGTTTATGACCTGGCGCTGGAAATTATTGCTCATGGCGATGGCCGGGTGGACCCGGAAAATCTCAGCCGTTTCGTCGCCGCCTATCAGACCGTCACCAGCCTCAAGCTGGGCGAATTGTGGGCGATTCCGATCATGCTGCGGCTGACGCTGATCGAGAACCTGCGCCGGGTGGCGGTGCGGATCGCCGCCAGCCGCACCGATCAGAATCTGGCTGACGGCTGGGCCGATCAAATGATCGCAATGGCCGAGAGCGACCCGAAAAATCTGCTGCTGGTGATCGCGGATATGGCGCGGTCGAATCCGCCGATGTCCGGCGCCTTTGTGGCGGAACTGGCGCGACGACTGCAAGGCCAGAGTTCGGCGCTGGCCTTGCCGCTGACCTGGATCGAGCAGCACCTGGCTGAATCGGGCCTGACCATTGAGCAGTTGATTCAGGTGGAGAACCAGCAACAGGCCGCCGATCAGGTTTCCATCAGCAACAGCATTGGCAGTCTGCGCTTTCTGGGGGCGATGGACTGGCGCGAGTTCGTGGAAACGATGAGCGGGGTCGAACAGACCTTGCGCGACGATCCAGGCGGGATTTACGGCCAGATGGATTTCGCCAGCCGGGATCGTTACCGGCATGTCGTGGAGAAAGTGGCGAAAAACAGCCCCTTGTCGGAAGCAGAGGTGGCGCGTCACGCGCTGGCTCTGGCGCAAGAAAGCGCGACTGAAAACGACGGTGATCGTCGAGCGGCGCATGTGGGTTTTTACCTGATTGACCGGGGTTTGGCCCAGCTTGAACGCAAGGTTCAGGCGTGCTGGTGTACCGGCGAGTCGCTGCAACGCTGGAGTCATCAGACGCCTTTTGGTGCTGTATTTGGGCGGGATTGCGTTGCTGACGGCGCTGTTGACCGGGATTTTATTGACCAAGGCGCAAGCCGATGGTCTGCCGATGAGACTGCTCCCGATTCTGGGCGTCCTTGCCGTGCTGGCAACCAGTCATCTGGCGGTGGCGCTGGTGAACTGGCTGGCGACGCTGCTGACCACGCCGTATCCATCGCCGCGCATGGTATTTTCCGCCGGTATTCCGCCGGCAAGCCGCACCCTGGTGTAACGCCAACGATGCTGACCAGCGTTCAGGGCGTCAAGCGCTGATCGAGGCGCTGGA
>JAAUTD010000003.1 GCA_012031845.1 Synechococcaceae cyanobacterium SM1_2_3 | reverse complement strand
CGCCGAACTGATGCTGGACGAAGCGCGCGAAGGGCTCATCGGGAAGGTGGCCAAGAACCTGGAAACTACCGCCGCCGCGTCGGCGAACGTCTCCAGGACATGAAGGTGCCCGTAAAGCGCGTTGAGGCGCAGGTGGGGCGAACCTTCGCCGAATGGGACGAACGCCACGTGACGCGCGTGATTGCGGAAATCAAGGCCGTCCAGGACGGCATGGCGGACCCGTCTGAAATCTGGCCGGAAGATTTCGTGGAACCGCCGCCGCCCACGCCAACAGCAACCGAGGGAGAACCCAGTGACGGGAAAACGGATACGAAGTCAGGCGGACGCCGCGGCAAGGGCGGCAAGGATGCTGACCCACCTGGCAAGTCAGATGCAGCACCTGGCGGACCTAGCGCTGGGCCAGGCCAGAAGGATGCAGCAGCTGGCGGCAGCGCGCCGGAAGTCGATGCCAAGCCTGGAAATGGGCAGCAACCTGACGCTGGGGGAACAACCGGTGGTGACGTTCACTCTGGGGCCGAAGCTGCGGAAGGCGCTAAAGCGGCGGGTCAAAGAACGGATGCGCAGCCAGAACCGGAACACCAAAGCGAAGGGCTGAAAACGGCCCTGTCCGAACTGCTGAAAATTCGCACCTTGGAAGGGCTGGACATCCTGGACACCGAGGCCGCCAAGGCCCTCACGGACGCGGACTATGGCAAGTTCGCCGCGGCGCTGGAAGCGCGCAAACGGTCGATGGAAGCCAAATAGGACCACCCTGCTTAGTCGCCATCTGGGCAGGGCTTTCTGGGCCGCCGGTTTCTCCCCGTTACCGGCGGCCCTTGACATTTTTACATTCGGCTATCATATCTAGTTTCATCAGACGGGGGCGCTATCATGTACATCCAATTAACTTTCGCCATTTTTCTCGAAGCGTGCTTCACCGCGGACCACTTCGAAAGCCGTTCGGCCTATTGGTTTTGGGGCGTGAACGACGACAACGAAAACGACCACGAAATTGCCTTCACCGCCCTAATGGCTAAGGCTGGCGTGCTGTGATTGAGGTTCTACGCAACCCAGCGGATGGTGGCGAAGGCGTCGCCATCCTGATGGTAGGTAACGCGCGGGCGATCATCCGCCCCGCGTTTCCGGCCGGGCATCCATGCTGGATTGTCACGGTTGATGACGCCGACACCGGGGCCGCGCTGTTCACGCGCTACGCCAACCGGCCGGTCAACGCGTTCCGGCTGCTGATGGCCTGGAACCAAACGGGGGGGCGCTGAAAAAGTGAACCCCAGCCGCCGGGGGGCATGGGCTGGGGTTCTGTCACGCTTTCGGGCGAGGGGAATTGCCCGACGCAGTCCGGTCCAGTTTTAAGGTGGGGGGGCTGACCCGGACGGTTTGAATTTACTATCACCAGGGATGGGTTGCAAGGTCCAGGTGTCATACCAGCCCTGCAATTCCCGCACCGTTTCCACAAGCGTGTCATCCCGGTTGGCCCTGGCTTCCAGGATCAACGCCACGTCCTGGTCCCCAAGGTCACGGGGCGGCAAGGGGGGTAAGTCTGAGGGGGGGACCATCAGGTTGCCCGGCGGCCGGGGGCATTGCAGCTGCACTTCCGTGGCGGGCGTTAAGCAGCTGCACAACGTCAGCATCAAGGCACACACGAGAATTAGCCGGTAGGCGCTCAATGATCCTCTCCACGCGTTGGCCGCTGGCCTGCGCCAGCCGCTGTTCGAAGTCCGCCCAGCGCTTTTCCGCGTCGCTGCGCAGACCTTCAACCTGGACCTGGAATTCGCGCGCCGCCTTCGCCGCGGCGTGCTCCGTGGCCAGCTGGGTTTCGAACCGGTCCGCTGCCGCGGCGCGGTCCAGCTTGCCCAGAAACCACCATGTGGCGAGGCCAACGCAGGCGGCAATCACCAGGTATTTGACGCCTGCGTTGATAAGGGCGGCCCAGGGGGTGGGCATCGGCTAACTGCCGGTTGGCCCGGTCTTCCCCGACGCAATCGCCACGATGGGCGCAGCCTGGACGGTGAACGGGGTGACGAAGTGGACCGGCTGGTCCGCCTGCTTGCGGCCCAGAACCACCATGATGGCGCTGAACAGCCCCATGACGCCGGTCAACACCGCGCCCCAGTCCTTGGCCGAAAGGCCGCTGGCGACGTTGGCCGCACCTTCCGCCAGCTGCGCCTGCACTTCCGGGGTCACCACGATGTTGACCAGGCCCAGAACCGTTGCCAGCACCGAGGAAACGACGCCCCAAATCGTGAGGCTTTCAAACCACGGCTTGCTGGTGACCACGGTGGTGGTTGCGGTCTGTTCGGGCATGTTTCACCTATTTCGCGTGAGGGGGGCAGACCGTTAACCTATCACGGGGGCGGGGCGTCCGCCAAGGCATGAAGGTCAACCCGGCTAGGCTGGCCCAAGACCTCCAAAGAACCGGCAAACGCCATAGTTATCCCAGACAGGTTTTTCACGCGGCGCGCGATGCTGCGGACCTTGAACGGTGCGCCGGACGCATCCAGCATCGAAAACTTGGCGTCAAAATCGCGGTCCGTCTCTACGCAGTCCTTCCATTCGGTCAACACCGCCGCGCGGTCCTGCGGCGCAATGCACGTGCCCCAACCGTTCACAAGCACGTCCGCCAACATCTTCCCGGTCATTTCCAGATAGAACCGATTGACCCACACGCACCGCCCCTGGGCGTCCGTCTCGTAAAAAGCCGCGTTCGTCTGGGACATCATCGTGCGCTGCACTCCACGAACCAGGGCGACTTCCACGGACAGCGCGTCTAAGCGCGTGCCGTGCTTGGCCACCATGTCCTTGAGGGTGGAACCGCCATTAAACGACAGTTCCGCCGAAATTGCACGCTGGCCGGTTTCGATGCGGTCAATGGCGTCCCAGGTCCCCAGCAGACGCATGAGGAACGGGCGGCCACTTTTCACGTACCAGGTCAGGACAACGCCGATGGACGCAAGAACGCCAAGGACTGACAGGATGGTGTCCGCGTGGTCTTTTACAGTTGCCCAGTCAAACACCGCGCAGAACCTTTCAGGTTACTTTGTCACCACTCCCCGTGTTTGATGGCATCGGTGGGCCAACCCATTCGGGTTCTATCTGAAAGCCGAACGGCCAGTAATAGCCAATAAGGCGCGAGCGGGCGAACTTGGCCACGTTCACAGCATCATTCTGATTTCCACCCAACAGCGCAAGACTATTTAGGTCCTTGCCCATCAGGAAACCAACGTGTCCCTGCGTTGGGTGTTCGGGGACACGATGGATGACGGTCACCGCGCCATACACGGGTCCGCCCAGCTTTATGCTACCCGGCCACCGCGTATAGCTGCGCGCCATGGCGTTGCCCGTCCCGCGGAAACCGGAGTTGGCCAGCATTGCGCCAACGAACGCGGCGCACCAGGGCGTTTCATCATCGGTGAAGGGCGAAGCCTTGAGGCCGCAGGCCGCGAAGTAGGCGACCACGCGCGGGTTGTCGGCCGCGCCCGCGAATTCGCGGACGCCGATTTCTGCTTTCGCTTGCACCATCCAGGGTGGTTCACGCATTTTTCGTTCGCTCCGTTCTGTTTTAGCGCCGCGGGCGGCCGATGCCGAACAGCTCCACGGTCGTGCCCGCCAGGAAGTTGCCCGCGTTCGTCTGCACGCGCAGGCCCGTTGGGTTGCCAACGGTCGTTTGCTGTCCGCCCACCATGTATTCGTCCACGACGCTGCCCGCCGAACCGCGCAGGGCGCGGAATTTGAAAAACGCACCCATGCTTTGCACCAGCGCGTTGTTGACGAATTCCGCCACCGACAGGATGGCCTGGTTGCTGGACGTGTTCGCGCGCCAGAGGCGCATGGCGGTAGTGTCTGCGTCGGTGTCTGCGTAGCCGCTGCTGAGGTAGCTGCTGCCGGAATTGACGCTGGTGAGAAGCGTGATAAGGCCGGTGGCGCTTTGCGACGCCTTCACGTGCAGTTCGTACCGTTCGAAGTCGCCCGCCCACATCGCCTTCACGTCGATTTGCGCCAGGGACCCGGCGGCAACTTGCCGATAAATCCGCGCGTGGTTCTGGCCGCCCATCACCATCAAGTCCGAATTGTCGCTGTGCACGCTAACGCCTTCGCCGGGCGTCAGGGCATAGTAGGAATGTTGATGGATGTATCCGCCCGCGGCTGCGGAAAGGATCACACGGCCGGACCCCATGTTGACGAAGCCTGCGCCGAAGTTGCCGCCCAGCGTCGCGGCGGCCTGGAAGGCGATTTCGAAATCCCCATAGCACTTGAACAGCTTCGCTGCGTCCGTCGCGTTCACGGTGAAGGCGGAACCGGCAGAAGACACATCCCAAGAAACGCCGGACGCGCCTACGCCGTCATAACCGTGCACGTGGTCGCGGACGTTGTCTTCAATCTGCTGGGCCTGACCGTTCGTCAGGATGTTGCCGCTGCTGAACGATTGATAGCTGTAAGTCATCAGTACCCCAACAGGTTGAAGTCCAGCCGCCCCAGCGTGGGGCTGTCGAGCGTGAACCAGTTTTTGATGGGCGCAAGGTCGAGTTTCATCGAAAGCGTGTGCTCGGTGCCGCCGGACATCACCAAGGTGTGTTCAATCTCGGTGATGTAAAACGACGAATTCACCCGGCTGAGACTGTTGGACAGGAAGATGCGGTCCAGGATGTCCAGCTGGTACGTGTGCGGCCACTCGTTTTTCAGCGCCAAGTTTGTGACCACGCGCGGTTCCTTCCGATCGATCAACAGGAAGTCCGCCAGGTCGGTGCAGCGGTTTATAGTGTTCAGCAGGTCCGCGTTGACGCTGGCATAACGTTCCGTGTACCGCGCAATTGACGCATCGTCGCGGATGCTCTTGACCAGTTCCGGCTGCCGCGTGACCTGCTGACCCACGAATTGGCAGACGGTCACATAGCCGTTTTCGATGCCGTTGTTGCTGACGATGCAGTGCGCCGCCGTCGCGCTCAGGGATGCGGCGATGTTGAACGCGCTCGTGATGTCCGCTTGCTGCGCGTCCGGGTCCTTGTGGGCCAGGAAGTCCACGCCCTTAACCTGCGCGTCAAAGTTCATCGCCGGGACGCCGGTTTCATTCGTCAGATAATCGTAAAAATCGAGAATGAACGACGCTGTGGACTGCGCGGGAACATAGACCGGGTTGGACAGCCAGGCGATGGTGGAAGGAATAGGCACAAGCCGCCGCGGCGCGGTGCGCACTTCAATGCGGTTGATGACATCGTCCACGCCTAGCGCCAGTTCCAGCTTGAACGCCACAGCGTAGGAAGCCACGGCGGCCGTGCTCGTGACATCGTGGTGCCGCGACTTGATGCGCAGACGCCCGCGGCCGTCCACAAAATAGACCTGCGCGCCGTTCTGTTGCAGCGTCGAAAGCGCTTCACCCGCACTCAGCTGGTCAATCCAGGCGAACTGCGCCTGGTCGTTCATCGGGTCAATCGTGTATTGCAGCGCGTCGAAATTGGCTTCCGACATGATGGCCTGGGCAATCGTGTGGTGCGTCACGTTCACCATCATAGACGTGGTCACGATGGGCCGCAGCCGGTTGGCCACGTCGCTGGCACTCAGCGCCAGCTTGCGCAGGTCTTGCAGCGCCGGATTGAAGCCCCATTCGTCCAGGTAGCCGCTGAACAGCGAATAGACAGACTGGACCGTCAACGTGGTGCTGGTGGCGTCCCACGTCCCGGCCGCGGCCTTCACGCAAAACACATCGTTGACCGTCAATTCCGTCCCGCGCGGGACAACCGCTTCGCCCGCGGTGGCCAAGTAGTCGATGGGGTACAGTGCACCCTGATGCGCTTGCAGCGCGCGCACACCCACCCATGCCGAACCGGTCCCCGCGTAGCTGTTCACGCCCGCGCTGTTGACCAGGTCCATGCGTGCAACAGCGAGGCTGCCCGGCAGTGTCCCCGCAACCCAGCAACGCACCCAGCCGTCAGAAAGCTGCTGCAACGATGCGGCCAGCGCGGTGGCGCTGTTCGTCGCTGTCGGACCAGCCACCACCGTCATGGAGCGGATGGAAAACTGCGCCAGAAATCCGTGGGCTGATGTTGGGTCCGTCAGACCCAGTTCGAACCGGTCACGGCTGCCGGGATAGAACTCACCGCAAATGGTGATGTTCGCAACGGAATTGATGACCTGGACGCTGGCCGGGCTGCGAAGGCGATGCGGGCCGGTGGCGCTGTCTTCCGCGAAAGTGGCCGCGTCAATCGCAAACGTCTTGCCCGTCAGCATCGCCAGCGACGTGGCCCCATTCGCGGTAACCCAGTAGGTGCCGGACGCGATGTTGTCCGAATAGGCGAACAGGTTCTGCGCGCTCTTGATACCCGTGTACTGGCCCTGGCCGTTCGCGAGTTGCGCGCGGCACTCGCCGACGCTGAGGCGGTCGATGATCGTGCCCACCTTCCGGTGGATGCTCAATTCCTCAACGTCCACATCAGGGACGGGACCCGCCTGCAATTCTTCCCAGCGGAACGCATCAGCGACGATGCCCCATGTGGGATATTTGCAGCCTATTTCTGTCCAGTTACCGGCAAGCCAGCCAGCCCGGACATCGTAACGGGGAACGCCCACGGGTCAGACCTCATACACCGGTAGGGCGAACATGATGCCGTGACGGCGGATTGTCAAAAATCGGTCAGGCTCACGCTTTTCTGTAAAGGGGCAGTAGGTAGTCCGTTCCGCGAAAGGACATCTGTAAATAGAATTCTGGCCGCCCAGTGATGGCCGCCCCTGAACCGGCCACGTTCGTGGCACTTTGCACAATCGCGCCGGACGCAATCGCGAAGCTGTTCACCATCAAGTTCGTGATGCTGGCGATGCCAGCGGCGAAACTATCTCCCGCACCCAACAGCAAGTTGCCGCTTCCGACGCCACCGCCCCAACTCATTTAGACCAGCCTTTGGTTCTGACGCCGCACAGCGCTGCTGATTTGGCGCGCGAACCCACCGCTGGTCAACCCGTTAATGACGCTCGTTTGCGGGATGAACACGTTGACGTTGGTGGTGCCCTTGTCCTGGTTCAACCCAGTCAGCGGTGTCTGTTGGCCCGATGCGCCGCCGCGCTCGCTGTTGCGCCGCGCGCCCGCCAGTGGGGTCACGCGCACGCGTTCCGCCTTGTTGTGCTCGCCAGCCACGAACAGCGTGGGGCGCGAAACCGTGATTTCACCGCCGCGTTCGAAGCCAAGGAACCCGGCAACGGCTTCAAAAATCGCGATGGCCCAGCGTTCGGCCACTTCCCAAAGCGACAGCGCCCAGCGTTCGGCGATTTCCCACGCCTGCAAAATTCCCATTTCGGACAGGAAGCTGGTGAACAGCCCTCCCAACCCTTCCCAGGCATCGCCAAGGATGCCGCCAAGCCCACCCAGAATGCCTTCATCGCCCATGAACATGGATTGTAGGCCGGTCAGGAAGCCGCCGTCACCCATACCAAGAATGTCACCAAGCCCCCCCAGGAACTGGTCAAAAATCTGCTGCATCGGGTTCTGTTCGTTGCCGCCGATGCCGCCGCCGTCAAGGATACTGCCGCCGCCGCTGGCGTCTTTCTTCCGGCCGCCGCCAAGAATGCTGCCTACAAGCCCGCGCCCGGCTTCTTTCAGCGGGTCAACCACGTTGGCATTTAGGACATCCTTCGCCAGCTGCTTGCCGATGTCGTCCAGGATGTCGCTGAAATCTTCCGCGCCATCAATCGCAGCGTCAAACAGGGTGTCAAAGGCGTTTTCAAATGCCATGTAAGTCTGGTTATTTTCAGCCAGCGTCTGGTTCATGTCGTCCAGAACGCGGTTGAAGTTTTCGGCGCTGATGTAGCCGCCTTTATACAACATTTGAAGCTGGAATAGCTCGTTGTTGTATTCGTCCAGGGGCTTCATCGTGCGTTCAATCATCTGCTGTGCGTCACCCCACAGCCTCGCCTGCAAATCGGCCAGCGCGCGTTCGTTCTGTTCCAACTCGCTGATGCGGTCTTTTTCTTCGCGCATCGCTTCGCGCGCCAGAGCCTTGTCGCTTAGGCCGCCGCCACCACTTCCACCGCCCGCCTTCGTGTTTGCGCTGAAAATTGGTGTTCGGCCGCGCACGGAATGCTTGGCACTGCTGTGAGAGCGTTCCCGCGTGTTGCCGATGTCCAGGAACTTGTCCGCCTCATGCTGGCGCAGGACGGCGGGCAACTCGTTCAACCGCTGGTCCCACGCCAGGTTTATGGCGCTCTTGATCGTGAAAATCGCGTTGCCCACGAACTCCATCGCCGCGCCGGTCTGCTTGATAAGCCAGCCCAGCTGGCTGCCGATTTCCTTGATGGCCCCGATGAATTCCGGGTCCTTCATGGTCTTGGCCAGGTCGCGCATTCCTTCGGTCACGCCTTCCAGGAAGCCGCTTTCCGCGAAGGCCACCTGCAATTCCTGCCACGCCGTCTGGAACCGGTTGACCGTTGCCTGTGCTGAGTTGGCCGCGTCGGACAACCCGCCCGCGAATTGGTTGTGGATGGCGTCCGCCAGCTTGGGCAGCAATTCTTCCGCGGTGACCTTGCCGCCATCCAGCAGCTTGTTCAGTTCCTTGGTGGTCACGCCCATGGCGCGCGCCGCCAGCTGGAATGCGCCGGGCAAGCGTTCGCCCAACTGGCCGCGCAATTCTTCGGCCTGGACGTTGCCTTTCGAAATCATCTGTTCCAGCGCGCGCAGTGCGCCCTGCGTCTCATCGGCGCTGAGGCCCATCACCACCGACGCTTCAGAAACGGACTGGAAGATTTTACGCGCGCCGTCGCCTTCCAGCGCGGTGCCCTTCGCCGCGATGCTGATGCGGCTGTAGCCCTGCGCGGCTTCCAGTAGGTTCAGCCCTAGCCGGTCCGCCGCCTTCTGCACATATTCGAATTCGCGGCGGCCTTGCGCCACGCCGCCGAACGCGACGGACATGGCCCGCTGCAAGCGCTCGAATTTCAGGGCGGTGTCAACGATGGACTGACCCAGGCGCGCAAGGCCAAGGCCGATGAACGCGTTGCGCAGCGTGCTGATGGAGTGCGAAAGCCGGTCAACGCCGCGCGACGCGTTCGCGGCCTCTTTGCCCATCCGGCTGGTCTGGCTTTGAACACCTGCCAGACCCTTCTGCGCGGCCGATACGCCGCGCAGCTGCACCCCAACGCTAACGCCACCAACCATAGATCACCTGCCGCGTCTCATCCGGTTGGCCTTTATACGCCGTTCGCGTTCCCGCGCATCCTCGGAAAGTAGTTTTAGGAAATGATTGATTTGACCCATCGTCAGCTTGTTGCAGTCGTCCAGGGTCCATCCGTAGGCGCTGGCGAGCCTATGAACGGCCCTTAAATAGGGTCATCCCATACAACCGCGCTGCTGTCGCTGACGTACATGATGATCTTGGCGCACTGCGACATATCCAGATGCGCCTGGATGTCTTCCCGGCGAATGCGTTCGTTGAGCTTGTTCGCGAAGTAGTGCACAAAGTCGATGATCTTGGTGGGGTCATTTAAGACGTTGTCCCCGGCCACCATGTTGATGTTGTGCTTGGTGGCCAAAATCTCATAGTCGCCAGCCTTCATCGGCACTGCCGCTTTGAAGTCCACTTCAACGCCAGCAATGGAGAATTTCAGCGGCTTGCCGCGGTGGTCGCTCAACCACTTGCTTGCCGCGTTCTGGTCTTTCGTTCGTGTCATGCGCTGCCCTGTCTAAAAAGTGGAAACGGGGCCGCACCCGAAAAATGCAGCCCCGCCAGTCCAACACCCAGAGGGTGCCCGAAACAACCGGACACGGGAAAATCCTAGTACGTCACGGACTGGTTGACCAGCGTCGCGGCAATGGCGCTTGTGGACCCGGTTGGGACGCGCGCCTTGGCTTCGAAAGCCACCGTGAGGCGGTTGCGGCCCTGCTGGCCCAACGGGTAGGCCGTATAGACGCACCGCGGCAAACTCAGAATGAGGCTGTGCGAATTGGCCTTTTTGAAGCTGGCCGCGAAGGCAAATTCCGTCTGGTTGCGGAACGCCTCATATTCGGTGATGTCGTTGAAGGACATCTGCCCGGACAGCATGACGGACACCGGATTGGTGCGCTGGATGCGGGCCACCTTGTTGCTGTTGTTCAGCGCAGCCACGCTTTCCAGGTTGTTCTGTACTTCCAGGCTGAAACTCTCGATTAGGTCCGACGCCGCGCCCGCCCACTGGACGCTGGACGTGTCGAAGGTGAACGGCTGCGAAGGCGACGTGGGAAAGATGACGGACGCCGCGGCGATGCGGGCCTTATTCGTCGCCTGCTTACCGATCCAACCGAGTGTCGCGCGCAGGTCCTGATTGACTTGTGCCGCCAGCGTCATCTGGTTGGCGACGCATCCGGCATACTGCTGGGCGCTGGTCACGTCGCGGAAAATTTCAACGGTGTATGGCGGCAACGGGGTGAGCGAGGAAACATCGGACCCAAGGCACTGGAACACGTGCGATTTGAGCGTCGCGCTGATGGACGTGGTGGCGAGGCTTCCCAGCGCCGCGTTCAGCGCAAAGCCCATGCTGTCGGGGAAGGCGGCAAAAACCGTGTCCCCTTCGACGCGCACCAGGCCGGTGGTGTCGTCTGGTTCCGCGATGCCGTTGAAAATGTTGCGGGTGTCGAACCGGTCCAACGCCTCGGTCAGACCTTCCGACATCAGTTCGATGAAGGAACTGGCCGTGACAGGTGTGCCCCAGGTCGTTTCCTTCGAAAGGCCCATATAGCCCCTCATGCCGTAAGACATCGCAAAAAGACCTTTCGCTAAGCTGCGTTTGCCATGGCGGTCACGTCCGCCACGAATGTGATTTCAGCACCACCCCAGAATGCGCCTGGGTTCGCGTTGTCGGGGACCGAAAGGAACCGGCCGCCCTCAAACCAAGATGTCTCGCACAGGTTGCCAAGTGTGCGGTCTAACATAAGCGCGGCCTCTACGTCACCTAGTAACGCGTCGCGAAGCGATGCTGCCAGCGGCCAGGTGGTTGCGTAGCGCCAGCATACGATGGTGTGCGTGACGTAAAACCGTGTGGTTCGCCCGTCTTGCGCGCGTTGAATTTCAGCAGGCGCGGTGCGCGTGTCGGTGTAAATCGCCACCCAGTTTTCGAGCGGCGCGAATTCGACCTCAATCTGTGCGGAAGTTCCAGGCACGTTGGTTTCGATTGCGGACGCCAGTGCCTGCTTGATGGCCCAGTATGGGACAGAAACGCCGATGTTGAACGCACCAGGCTGCGCATAGGTCAGCGTGGCGTCAAAGCCGCTGATGACATACGAACCTGACGCCGCGGTTAGAACCCGGCCAGCGCGCATGACAGCAACAACGCCGGTGATGGCGTAAGAACCTGCCGCCGCTGCAAGTTTGAAGCCCTTGGCCAGCGCAGCTGCGTTGCCCGTGATGGCATATGATCCGGCAGCAGCCACCAGTTTGCGCGCGACGCGCAGCGCCGCGGCGTTCCCGGTGATGGCATAGGACCCGGTCCCAGCTGCGAGCGTAAATCCGCCTTCGCCTGACCACGTCAATGTGGCCGCCATCCCAGTGATGGTGTAGGCCCCCGCCGCGCCCGCAAGCGCATAGCTGCGCAGGAACGCCGCGGCCTGACCGCTGATATTGTAGGTTCCGGTGGCGGCCACCAGCTTGCGCCCAACCCGAAGCGTGGCTGCCTGGCCGGTGATGGCATACGAACCCGCCGCCGCGGCCAGCGACAGCCCGCGCCGCAGCGCCGCAGCAACGCCGGTGATGGCGTAAGAACCAGTCCCGGCAACCAGGTTTAGGTAGGTCTTCGTCAGGACCGCAGCGCGGCCGGTGATGGTGTAGGAACCGGCCGCCGCGACTAGCTTCCGGTCAACGCGCAGCGCCGCCGCAACACCGCCGATAGAATAGGACCCCGTGGCCGCGGTGAGTCTGTAGCCGCGGCGCAGCGTGGCCGCCTTGCCGCTGATGGCGTAACTGCCCGCCGCGGCCGCCAGCTTGCGAGCGATGCTCAACCCCGCGGCTTTGCCGCTGATGGTGTAGCTGCCGGTGGCGGCCGTCAGCGTGTAGGAAGTCGTGGCGGCCTTGACGATGATGGCCGCGCCCAGCCGCGCGAACACGGACGACACGCTGCTGCTGTCAATGTCCGTCCACACCACGCTGGTGCTGGTCGTGGCGCTTCGATACTGGACCTCAACGCCGAAATCCGTGCCCGCGTTCGTGTCGGTGTCGGACAGTTCCGTCCAGCCGCTTCCGGGCGTCGCTGCTGCGGTGCCGCTGAGGAAGTAGAGCGCGCGCGCGGCAACGATGGTGTCCGCGCTCGCTGGCGTCGCGGCAAGCGTTAGTGCGCCAGTCGGGTCAGAAATGGCGCTATTCGCCACAGCGCCCGCAACGTCATTGCTGTCCGTACACTGAACGATGACCAGCGTGGAAAAATCGGTGTTGTTCGCCAGCGTTACTGCGCAGGTCATCGAACCTGGGCTGGTCGTGACCACCGCGCTGAACACCACAACGCCAGCATCAAAGCCGCCGCTGTTTATGTTGTCCTGCGCCCGCCGCGTCCACGTCAGGCTGCCGCCCGCGGCCGTCGCGGTGGAAACCGCGTTCCCGTTGTCACCGTCGCAGAACAGGAACGCCAGCAGGACCACGTTGTCCGCTGGCGTGAACGACGCAGAAGTGTGTGAACCGTGGTTAGCGGTGGTGTTGTTGTTTTCCGCTAACTTCGTGACGGTGGCGGCCATTTAGAAATCCGCCTAGCCAGGGCCTAGGCTTGCGGCGGTGGTGCGCCCGCCGCGCCCGCGCCATCGGACATGAACTTCCCTTTGAGCACGCGGCAGATGTCGCTGATTTCGTTTTCAATGCGCGACAGTTCCGGCATGGCCGCTTTGATGGTCTGGCCCAGCGGCGCGATGGTGTCGTAAAGCGCCTGAATTTCGACGTGCACGCGGTTGCATTCTTCCCGCAGCGGTGCAAGTTCGGCCTGTTTCGCGTCGCGCTGCGCGATCAATTCGGCCAGCTTCGCACGCAACAGGGCGTCCGTGCTTGGCAGCTGCCCACCCGCTGCCGGTTCGTTCGGTTCCGCCATCGTGCTGCGTCCTTTAAGCGAGGGTGAAAAAGCCGTTGGTGCCGTCGAAGTCCACCGTAAAGGTTTCGGTGTCCGCCAGCGAAATGCTGCTGCCGTAGTCGTAATAGGCAATCAGCGCGTCCGCCGGTGATGTGGCCGTGTCGTTGTAGATGATGGCGTAGCGCAGTGAACCAAGCGCTCCGCCCGATGCGGTGAAGGTGCTGTCCGCAAGGACCAGCTTGGCCGTGCCGGTGCTCTCGCTGAGTGTCGGGGACAGGGTGTTGCCGCCCGCGGTGTAACCGTTCGTGTTCGTCGGCGGTGGGTGCGCGGTGCCCGTGTCAAGGCCGGTGTCAGTCTGCGCTGGCGCGGTGTTCGTCAGCGCCAATTTCAGCGTGTGCGTGCCGTCTAGATCGTGGACGGCCTTCAAGATTTGTTCGGCGAAGTCGTAGAACTTGACGTAGGCGACCATGGGCGGGGCGTTCCCTTAGTTCGATGCTACAACCTCAGCCACCGCGATGATTTCGCCCCCCGCCAGAAACCGGCCCAAATTGGCTGGGTCATCAGCCCGCGCCATCCGCCCGCCTTCCAGCCACATCGCATTAACTGTGCCGTTCAACGTGCGATCTAGCATGAGTGCCACTTCGCAGTCACCTATCAAATCGTCCCGCCGCTGGAACGCCGCGGCAAGTTCCATGCTGAACGCCCACACCCAAAGGTTAAATTGGACCAGCACCCGCGTGCGGCCGATGGTGACGGCTTGCTGGTCCGCCGGTGCGCCGCGGTTCTGCGCATAGATGCCCACCCACAGTTCGCGGTTGGCAATTTCTTCCTCAACCGCCACGAATGGCCGCGGCGCTCTGGTCGCCAGGTTCGTGTCCAGCGTTGTTTTGATGCCCTGCGCAATCGCCGCGTAGTTGATGCCGCTCATAGCTTGTTCGCTGCGGCCTCCGCACGGTCAACGATGGATTGCACCGTCCGCGCCGTGATGTCCTGCACCACGCCGGGGCTGGGCGTCATCTTTCGCGCCGGTAGGCCGGGGTGGCGCACGAAGCGCGCGAACCGCGGGCCGTTCGCGGTCATAAAGCGCAGCACCTGCGCGCGCCGCGGCTTGATGATGTAGGGGCCTGCCCCGTTCTCGTGAAACTCCGCGTATTTCACGTTGGACGTGATGAAAACCACGTCACCCATGACGCGAGGGTTGCCCGCGGCGCGCGTCCACGATTGCTTCAACCGGCCGGTGTCTTGCAGGATGGCGCTGCTGCCCTTGCGACGCGCGGCCACCGTGTTGGGGCTAAGCGGCCTCCAAGGGCTTTCAATGCCGCCTTGCTTGAAGTTGCGGTCCACCCACGACATCAGCGCCAGGCCAACCGCGCGCATGGCCGGTTCCTGTTCGATGCCAAGCCGCAGCGCGCGAATTTTGGCAAAGGCAACGCGGGCATCAATGACAACGGGCATTTATCCCCCCCGCGCGGTCAACAGGTCCGTCAGCTTGTCCGGGTCCGGGTCGATGTACTCAGACGGCAGTTCCGTGAAAGTTGGGTGATAGGTGCCAGCGTGGCCGAACGCTGCCACGTAAGAAGTTCCACCTTCGGAAATGACCGTGCCGGACGCGGTGACCAGCGACAGTTCGCCATCAGCCACCATTTTGAGAAGGTCAAGGGCTTCCTTGTACCGATCCGGCCATGGAGATTTTTCGAGCGAGTTGGCCAGCAGCGCCTGCTTTGTCAGCACGCCGTAGGCTGCCAGGTCAATGCAGATGCTTTCGAGTAGCGGCGGGCAGGGCGTCCTGATGTCATCGATGTCGTAGCGCTGACAGGCGTAGCCCCACACGATGGCTTCAGCCTGCGCCAGGTGCAGCGCAATCTGCGCCGATGCGATGGCGCTGGCGGACGTGATTAGTGGTTGGGCTGCGGTGATGGCCCCCACCGAAGTGATTGTAATCGGCAGGGGCATCGCTCGTGTTCCTCACCAGAAGGGGCCGCTTAGAGGTTCAATCTTACCGGTGACAACCCGGTCCATAAAGGCCCTCAATTCCTTTTCGTCGGCGAACCGTATGGCGTTCGGCGAAATCGGGTCCCCGACGCCGTCGCGGTTGATGCGAATGTCCAGGTTCACTTCGATGCCGCGGCCTAGGACGCGCAGGGCTTCGCTCTTGTAGCCGGTGGGGTCAATGTCCTGCAACGTGACCCCCATCGCCGCGAATTCATCCGCCAGCGCCACGACGCGCTCAGCGTAGTGGATGACCTCGGGAACCCTCTGGCCGCCGCTGCGGTGCAACACTTCGCCCATCAGCAGCACGTTGTCCCGGCAATCAAGGAAGACGCCCAGCGCGCGCTGCGGATTTTTCTCGCGGTCCCGGAGCAACAGCGGCCGGTTGCGCAGGAAGCGTTCGGACCGCACGCGGTTGGACTGATAGCCGATATGCCACAGCTTGGGGAACCCGCCCAGAATGCAGACCATCCCCGGCCCCTTGTTCCAGTCCGTTTCCGGGTGTTCGTGCACCATACCGTGGAACCGGTTGCCGCTGTTGCGCCGGAATAGCCGGACGGGCGTGTCCGGCTTGATGGTGTCGTCAACGGCCACGTGCACCTGCTGCATTCCGTAGCCCGCGGCGTTGTTCTGCCGCAAAAACTTGGTGGTTTCGTGCGGCTCCACCAGGCGTTCGTCCGTGTCAATCCACAGCACCCAGTCCGCCACCGACGCGTCCAGCACCGCGTTGCGCGCCGCGTCGAAGCCGTCTTCCAGCGGCTTGGGGGCCTTGATGATCTTCAACAGGTAGTCCGTGCTTTCCGCATACTCGTGGCAGATGGCCAGCGCGGCGGGGGACATGCCCGTGTCCCCAATTACGATTTCATCCGCGATCATTTTCACGCTGTCGAGCATCCAGCGCATCGTCAGTTCCGCGCCCGGCCCCGCGATCACGTTCACGGCCAGCGTTTGCCGCGGGCGCTGCAAGCGCATCAGCCGCACCAAGTCGCGACACTTCGCCGGTGCGCCGCCGGTCACGTACTGGGCGATCACGAAGCCCAGCACGTCATTGGTGCCCACGTGGTGCGCCATCTGGATGGTGCCGGTGGCGAATTTGGCCTTGTGGCCCACCATTTCCTTAAAGTCGGTGGGCAGCAGATATCGGATGTGGCAGCGCTTGCCCTTCCGAACCCAGTTCGGTCCGCCGTATTCCCACGGCCCCAGCGGCGTGGTGATGAACACCTGCACGCCCGGCCCAACCATGGTTTCCACCATGTTGAGCACGTCCACCGGGTCCACCACGTGTTCCAGCACTTCGCTGATGACGACGCAATCAACCGGCGGCCGTTTTTCGTCCTTCAGGGCAATGCGCACTTTGCTGATGTCGTCGAAAAACAGCACACCCTTGTCCGGCAGCGTCTTGTCCCGCAGGTCGCGCGCCCACGTCACCGCGCCGGGGTCCAGGTCATAGCCGGTGACAGCGACGCCGCACTGGGCCGCCAAATAGAGCGGTGACCACCCGTGCCCGCAACCCCAGTCAAGCACATGCTTGAAGCCGCCAGCCTTGATGGCGTCGCGCAAAAAGTGGAACCGCGGTTCCCCGCTGTTCGAAACAACCTCGGTGGTGAACACTTCGGCGCGGCTTTGCAGGTCCGCCAGCGTTTCCGGCCCCAGATTTTCCGCGTAGTGGTCTTCCATGGCGTCGTGGTCATCCATCCAGGCATATTCCGCCGCGATGGTTGCCCGCAGGTGGTCCGCCAGCGGGCGCTGCGGATCATCCTGGCCAACTTCCTCAAGCGCGATTTTCGCACCTTCAATTTCGCTCAGGCGATAGAAATGCTTGGCCAGGGTGAACGGGCTGGCGTTGCGCTTCGCGATTTCCTCGCGGAATTTCGCGTCCCATTCCTTGGCGATGGTGTCCCAGCTGTAGTGCGGCAGCACATGCGCCAGGCCAGCTTCCTGGATGCGGTCAAAAAGCCCAGCATCGGTGGCCACGTTGGCGGCCATCCGGGCCAGTTCGTCGTCCTGGTCTGCAATCGTCAGGCTGACACCGCCCATTTCGACTTGCGCCACCGTCTCGTTGAGCGCGCCGCCGCCGAAACTCAGGAACGGCAGGCCACAGGCTTGGGCCTCAATTGCCGCAATGCAGCTGATTTCGCGGAACTCGGTGGCCTGGGTACTGGGGCATGGGTACAGGTAGGCCGCCGCCCGGCTGAACAGGTCGTAAAGCTGCGGCTTCGTCAGTGCGCCCAGCTTCGTGACGGGCAGCTGCGCCGCCAGCGCGTCGCACTCGGCATAAAACCCGGCCAAGTGGTCCACGGGGTTGTCATAGGTGCAGATGGCCAGCTTGGCGTTCGGCCGCAGTTTCAGCAGCCGGGGGAACACGTCCCGCAACAGCCGGTCCAGGCCGCGTTCCGGCCGCGCGGCGTACACGAACAGGTCGTGGTCCCTGCCGTCGAAGCCGCTAACCGGAGGTTGCGCGGCGAAGTCGAACCCGTTGCGGCTGACCCACAATTCGTCATCCTCATAGCCCACAACATCCTTGTATTGCTGGCGCTGGAACTCGCTTAGGACCACGGTCAGGTCCGTCTGCCACTTGGCCGCACGCATGATGTTTGCGCTGCGGCGGTGCGCAAGGTCGTGGCACCACAGCACGTTCAGCTTGGTGCTGATGCGCTGCGCCATCGCTTCCGGCAGCCGCTGCACCACGTGCACGTCACTGGGGACGGCCGCCACGAAGTTGGCCCACTGCGATAGCGGCATGTAGGCGACGCCGTCGCGTTCCTGCACGTGGCCGATGTTCGAAAAGACCTTGACCCGGTTCCCCAGCTTGGCCATGGCCCTGGCCATGTAATAGCCCGCGCTTTCGCTGCCGCCAAGCGACTTGGTTTTTAGGGTGTCCCCGTCAAAGGGCATCCCAGAAACAAGGAACGTGATTTCAAGGGGGAATTTGGCCATCTGGCGCATGTCTCACAGGTTCGGGGGGGAAAGTCCGAACCTATGCCACACGTCTCAGAACTTGCAAATGACCATGATTGAGCGGGGCGCTGCCGCGTTCAATGACGACACGAAAAAGCGAACCTCATCAAATCCGCGCATATGCGGGCCAAGCACGATGGCGCATGAACCGGCCGTGACCACTTGCAGCGCACCGCTGCCATCGTTTTTTGCACAGGAAGAAACTGTGCGCTTGCTGCCCCCTGGCCGAAGAATGCCGCGGCTTCAGGGCGGACCACCATCGTTGACAGTGGTGTTGCGTTCAGCGCGGGGATGAAGGCCGCAACCTCGCTTGCGCCTCGCAGCGCAATGGCGTTGCTGACGTTCTGCCCGCTGCCGATGGTGGCATATTGGACTTGCGCGCTCACTTAGGCGGTTTCCATGATCTGCCAGTGGACCGTGGTGTCCCACTGCCGCGCCACGCCGGTGAGGCACGACAGCCGCGCGCCGACGCCATCCGTGATGGACGTGATTTCGATGTTGCCGCTGTTCGAAGCGATGGCCCCGAATGACCCAGCCTGAAACGTTAGGTGCAGAAGCACGCCGGACGTAATCAGTGACGACGAAATGAAGCCGTGAACCTGGCCGGAACCAACGGTGGCGAAGCCGCGCGCCAGACCTACCTGCCCAGCCTGCGGGCCGGTGTGCAGCAGTTTTTCAGCTTTGCCGGTGATAGGCGCGGACATGCGGATAGCTCCTAGACTTTGACGGGTTCGGCTTCCTCAACCATCACGGCCTTTTTCGTGAAGCTGTCCAGCTTCAAGCCCGCGCTGGCGGCAATCTGTTTCCATGTCGGCGCTGGATACTCGAACAGCTGGCCCTTTTTGAAGCGGCCAACGTCCTTGGTGAAAATCCTGGCTTCCATGGCGGTTCTGCCCTTTTCGTGTCTCAAACTGGGGTGGCGATGTGGGCCTGGTCTAACCCAGGCCCTGCAGGCGCATTATAGGACGCCGGTTAGGGCGTAGATCAAGTCAGGGGCCGTGACCTTTTCGGCCTGGAAGTAGCCGGTTTCGATGACCTCGGCATGGATGGAGCCAGCGCCCTCGTACATGGTGCGCTCCACCGCGAAGGTGCCGGGATAGATGCCGTTGTTGTTCCACTGGAACCGGACCGCGCCCGCAGTCGGTGCCTGAAACGAACCGCCGCCGCCCGGTGGGACATAGCCCAGGACGCAGACGTTGCCCCAGATGTTGACCAGCGACTTGGCCTGACCTTCGTTCGCCACGTTCTTGATGCCGGACGCTTCAAGAATGGTCTTGATGCGGAAAGCATCGGCGATTTGCTGGTCGCTGACCTGGCCGCCGGACGTGTATTTGTACAGGTCCAGCAGCGCCGGATGCCGACGCAGGATGGCCATCGTGTCGGTGTCGATGATGGCCGTGTTGGGCGTAAGGCCGGTGGCCGCGCGGATGAACGCCTGGCCGGTGTTCACGTCGCCGATGGGGTCGGACCCGGCATAGTTGGACCACTTCGCTGTCCCGGTCAGGGCCTTGCCGCTGCCGATGTTGCTGATGCTGGTCAGCAGGCTGGCGCAACGGACCTCTTGGCCGATTTT
The DNA here is from genome assembly GCA_012031845.1 of Synechococcaceae cyanobacterium SM1_2_3. Classification (GTDB taxonomy): domain Bacteria; phylum Pseudomonadota; class Gammaproteobacteria; order Competibacterales; family Competibacteraceae; genus Contendibacter. The sequence goes on along the minus strand of JAAUTD010000003.1, from coordinate 16,454 downwards.
CAGGCGGCCAACCACCAGGTCAACGGCCTGGCGGCCGCGGACGGCCGGGTCCATGTTCGCCACTTCCTCCATGCCCCAGGCATGTTGCAGCGCGTAGTTGTCGCAGTAGTAGCCGTCAGAACTGACGTTGTACTGGACGCGCTTGGCGACCGTCTGCGGCGCGCGCTTCGTGGACTGGCCGTCGTCGATGAAAAAGCTGCCGGGGTCCAGCACGAAATAGCGGTCGGACTGATGCGTCACGCCGATGGCGGGCATGAACCTGTCTGCCACCATGCCCTGCTGGGCGTCGAAAGCTGCCACCGCGTAACCGGACATAGCCGCGTCAATGTGGCCTGAAACTGCATTTAACGGGGGCATGTGCTGCGCTCCAAGGGGGTTACGTTGAGGCTAGGCTAGACTGCCAGGCGGGCTTTACACCTGACCCAGGGCCGTGGTTGTGGCCAGCAACATCCTGACGAAATCGCCGTCAGCGGCGGCAACTTCCAGGGACGTGCCGATGATGCACAGGCCGGACGTTGCGGCGATGGCACGGCCGCTGGAATTGTGCGAAAGCGGGACGCCTGCGGAGAACGCCGCGCCCGCCTTGACCACCGTTTCACCGGCCACCGCCACGCGGCCCATGCGGCCCACCGCGTTCGGTGTGTCTTGCAAAACGCCGATGGCGCGCGTGACCGCGTTGTGGGACGCGATGTTGATGGCGTTGGTGGACACCACCCGCATGACGGTGAACTGGTGCAGCGACAAGTCCGCCGCGGCTTCCAGCGCGATGCAGAGATTTTGACCGGCGGCAACCATGTGGCTTTGCTCCTAAGCGGGGGGGTCTAGGTTCGAACGGGTTAGGGGTTGGCGTTAGTGCCGGGCGACGCCGCCGGACATCTGTTCGTTGTAGCGCTGGCGCAGCGCGGGGTTGTTGGCCAAAACCGCCGTCATGGCGTCGCCATATTGGCCGTGGTTCATGCCCTTTTCGGCCATGTACTTTTTGACCTCGGCGGCCAGTTCCTGGCTGGCGTCGGCGAAGGTCTGCGCCGGTTCCACGCCGTTGTCCGGCTTCTGCCAGGTCGCGCCGCGCAGGTTCGGCACCGTAAGCGTCCCGGACAGCTTGCCGATGTGCTCCACCAGGCCGTCCAGGACGGCCGTGAGCGACATATCCGCCTGCTTGCCGTCTGCCGCGGTGAACTTCACCGGTGCAGAAACCGCCGCTGCCGCGCTGTACAGGTGGCGAAGGTGTTCGCGCAGGGCCGGGATTTTCACCTGTTCCAGCTTCGTGACGATTGCCTGGGCCGAATTGGCCGCGGTCAGCTGCGCCACCGACGCCGTCAGCGATGTCATGGCGTCGGACTGGTCCTTGATGGTCTGCTGCAAGGCCGCGATGGTGGCTTGGCTTTCCGAAAGTTGGCGCGCAACGTCAGGCGGCAGCGCCGCGGGGGCGGGCTGCGGCTGCGGCTGCGGGTTCGGTTGGTTCTGCTTGGGGTCCATGGCGGTTGCCACCTTCACACTTGCGCAAGCCACCTTTTCGAACTGGCTTTGGTCCGGGGCGTAGATGGCTTCACGCAACGGGGCCAGGCCGCTCACGGCCGGTGTCTCAGCGCCCAGAAGGGCAACGGCTTTGAGTGCACGCTTATAGGTTTTCCCAGCGCGTTTCAAGTTGAAGTAGATTTCGATTGAAACCTGGTCATACGCGTGTTCAACGAAAACCCATTCAAACACATAAGTGGGGATGTCCTTGAAATCGGCCTTAAGGACATCGCCCACCCGATAAATGCGCTCAACCCAGCCCCAGGCACGCGCGCCGCTGACCTCGTCGTGTCCCAGCTTCAAGGGGACAGAGTAGCCAACGTCACCGAACGCCAGGACCATGGCGTCCAAATCGTCAATTGAGTATTTGTCCCCGTTCCAGTCGCCAGCGCGGAAAATCTCAACCGCGCGCACAGTCCTGTGGTCAGGGTTAAACCTGGTCAGCGGGTCTGGCATAGCTGAAAACCTCGTTGGGGTTCACGTAGCACTGCATGGGCACGAAAGTGTCAGGCAGGATAACTGCACCATTTCCGATGACAGCGCCAGTGCCCACATCAACCGGGCCGGTGAACCAACCTCTAAGTCCGATCATCCCAGAAAGCACCTGCGCGCCAGGTTGGACACGGACCTGACCATGGATGCGCAACGGTGCGTAGGCCAGCACGTGACAGCTAAACCCAATTTTCACGTTGGGGCCGATGAATAGCGGCGCTTCCGCCATCAGGACCGTGTAGTCCGAAATGAAGGCACCGTCCGCTATGTGGACGTTTTCCATCTTCCCGTGAACGCGGGACGTGTCGCTGATGAACACCTTTTCCCCGATGTCGCAGCGCGACCATAGCGCGTGGGTTTTCGGGTCAAACTTGGGGCGGGCCATCTATTCGCCAACCCTGACGTTGCGCTTGACCGTGATGGTGCCGCCGGTTGCTAGCTTGGCAGGCAGGATGCGATAAACCCAGCGTCCCGCGCCGGTGTAGTCGGACGCGCCGCCGCCGCGCAAAGGATGCGCAGAACCGGCAGCCCACCAACGCCGCTCGACGAATTCAAGCCAAACCCAGACCCCACCGTCCATGTGAACGGGGTGCCACGCCCACCATTTCGTCCAGCGTTCGCCATGCTGCCTGATTTTCATGTAGGTTTCCGCGTCCAGCCACATCATCAGAACGTGTCCCCGGAAAGGTCGCGCGCGCGCTGCGCCTGTTCGTCCGTCAGGACGCTGCCGCTTTCGAATTCCTCGCCCACGACGATGGGCACCATGACGGACCGGCAGTTGTAGTGACGCGGCGGGCGCAGCGACATGCGCCGCGGGTCATCGGCCGTGAACACCTTTCCGTCCAGGTGTCTGCACACTTCGGTGGTGCGCGTGTCATGATGGCACTGTATTGCCAGCCCTGCAAAAACTCCACGTGGCGTTCGCCCTCAACCAGGCGGCCCTGGTTGTACACGTCCGTCAGGTTCGTGCGGACGATGGTTTCGAGGCGCGCGGGCGTCAGCAGAACGCCGTTCGCGTCCACCGTGCCAGCGACGTAGGGCTTAAAGATCGTGCGCAGCCGTTCCATGATTTCGGCCAACGTCTCACCGTTGCTGACGCCTTGCAGCAGCGCCTGGCGCACGTCTTCCAGCACACGGCTGTCATGCACGCCGGTGACCCAGAACGCCTTCGCCCGCAGGAATTCCAGCGCGTCAGACAGGTCCGCGTCCGGCAGCGTGGCGTCAGCGTTCTTGCGCACGGCCTGCGGGACTTCGGTCAGCAGCGACGCGCGGCCGCGGTCGAAGCCCTCTTTGAGCATTGCGGTGACACCTTCCAAAAGTGTCCCCGTTTTTGGCAGTTTGGTGTACCCGGTGGCGAATGCCAGCGTGGGTTTCCAATTCGCCCGGATGTCCTTTTCAATCGCGTCCTGCATTTCGGCGAACGCATCGGCCAGGCGCTGGTTGTAGGCGACCGTCAAGTCGTCGAAGTCGCGCTCAATCCGCGTCCAGTTGACCTTGTTTTCGATGGGCGTGGGCACGCGGCGAACGTCGCTCGGTTCGGCGAACGTCTGGACGTTCTTTTTCGGCGGGGGCTTTTTGCTGTCGCCATTGTCGCCAGCATCACCGGGTAGCGATGCGCCGCGCTTCGCGACGTTGTCGGGGTGCAGCGGGTGGTTCGGGTCGCGGTTCGGGTCAGTGCCGGGGCCATAAAGCCCGGCCTGGTCTTCTGCACCCGCCAGCGATTTCTGCGCCACGTCGCGGGCTGGGAACTTCATGGACTTGCGGACGTGGTCTTCATCGGCCGGTGTCGTCTGGACGATGCGCTGGCCGGTCAGTGTGCCCCACGTTTGCAGCAGTGTTTCGCTGACATCCTCGCCAAGCGGCAAGAATTTGAACTTGGGGTAGTCGGGGACGTTCGGGAAGTTCAGGTCCACGATGGGCTTAATGATTTGCCCGTTGACCATGTCCGCCGCCTGCCGCCGGGCGTGCTCAACAATCAGCATGAACACGTCAAAATGCGTCTGCGCGCGGGCGTAGCTTCCTTCCTGCACGTCCGGGGTCATGCCCAACAGGCCGGGCATCAGCAGCGCGCGGGCAATGTCGCGGTTCAGCATGTCGAACGCGGGAATGAACACCGTGCCCACCTGGCCCGCCATTTCGGGCGTCCAGAAAGTGACGCTGTCTGCATCCTCACCGCGGGGGAAAACCGCCCAGCCACCGGCCTGCCAGTTTTGGATGGCCGTTTTTAGAGCGCCCTGCACCGGTTCGGGGATGGCGTTGGCGTCATAGTGGACGAAGATGGGCGGAATGCCGAAGCGTTCCAGCATGATGCCCAACCACTGATACGCCTGCGCTTTGAGCAACCACGGCCGGTGTGCCGCTTCCAGGTCGCTCCGCCCATATGGGTTTCCAAATTCACCGTCCCACACAAAGTGGATGAACTTGCCCAACGGTGCGTTGGCCAGCGCGCTTTCGTTCGGGTTCGAACCTTGGCCAATAGCGATGACATCGCCTTGCGGGTTCGTGGCGAACGCAATCTGATGTGGCGCAACCGTGACCATCTTTTTAAGCCAAAGGCGCTTCGCGCTGGTCACGTCCGCCGTGGCGAACTCAGCCGGTGGCCGGTTGTGCCCGATGCCCGGACCTTTCTGTTTCAGGTCCTGGCTTTCGTCTTCCGTTGGCGTGTCCTTGGCCCGCGGCGCTTCGCCATATTCGAACACCTTTTCCGTGACGCTGTAGCCGTATTCAAACGCCGTCAGGATTTGCAGGATGCTGTCTTGGAAGCTGCCTTCGATGCGTTCCAGCGCCGCTTGCACAAATTCTGTGACTTCCCAGTCGTCTGCCTGTCCCTCGGGGCTTTCGATGCTGTAGCCACCCGCCACAACAAACTGCTTTTTCAGGGCCATGGACGCTTTGACCATGTCGTCCCGCCGCATGTCGTCCAGGATGCGCATGGTTTTGCGCGCCAGCAGCAGCGAGGGATTGCGCACGAACTGTTCGCCCGTTTGCAGCTGCGGGTTCGCCAGCAACAGCTGGTTTAGGTAGTTTTTGGGCCGCGATTTCTCTTCCGCCTTAACGTAGCCCATCCACGACATTGCCCGGTCCAGAAGCGTTGGCATCAGTTTAGGCTTTCCTTGGCGAAGAGGGGTTGGCCGCCCACGGCCACCATGGCGTTTTCGCTGACCACAGCCTTACCAAACAATTCGCTGCCTGCCCACACCAGCGCGTCAAGTCTGTTGGGCGAACCTTCGCCGCGGTAGCCGGTCGATGACATCGCCGTCATTTCGGCCTCAAGTTCTGGGAACTCGCCACAGTGGTGGACCATGCCGCGATAGGGGCCGTCTGGCGTGCGCCCGCTTTCGGGGTCATCCGTTTCTGCGTAGCGCCCAGCAACGGGTTCGGCGCGGATGTGCTTGCCGCGTGACGCGGTCACCACCTTCACGGGGACATAACAGTCCGGGTCCGCCATCTTGATCGTGTGGCGCACCATTTCCCCACCGAAGTTTTTTTCAGCCACGATCATGTTGGCCCCCCACTTGTCCGCAAGCGCGGTGACGGTTTTGGCCCAGACCTTGGGATGCGCGGTCAACGTGGCGTCTTCCAGTACGAAGCCATGCCCCTGACGGCCGGGCTGGCGGCCCATCACCACGATGCCGATGGCGTTCGCCGCGTCGTCGTCCGCGCCATCCGCGCCGGATGGGTCAACGCCGATGATCACGCGAGTGATGCCCAGCCTTTCCAGGTCCGCCGGGGTGACCTTGTCGCGGCGGCCGCGCTCCAAGGTTTCGAGCGTCCAAAGCGCGTTCGGGACGCTGGGCGAATACTCACCGAGGTAAAAGCGCCTACGGGTTGCCGGTGCCGCGGTGCGCTGTTCTTCCAGGTATTCTTCCGTCAGGTTTTGCCGGTTGTCTTCCGGGTTGATGCGCATCCATTTGTAGTTTTCCGGTTTCGCAAGTGGTTTTCCGGTATCAGGGTCAACGCCCTTGATGAACTGTTTGTAAGTGAAGTGGGCGTCACCTGTCGGGTTTAGGTCGTAATATGCCCGTTGTGTGAAGCCTGGGTCATCGTGTGTTTGTGCCAAACGCGTCAGCGCCACCTTTACTGAGGCGTAGGCAATCTGGCTGGCCTCATTGAAGTAGATAGAGGCGAATTCTTTGCCCAGGATTTTGTCAACGCGTTCCTTGTCGTCCAGGCCGCCCAGCCAGACTTCGCTGCCGCCGGGCAGCACCCAGCGCGCCAGCCCAATTTCATATTCCGCGCCCATGTCCGGGAAGCACGTCTGCAACACGTTCGGCATGGTGTCGAGGCCGATGGACTGCTTACAGGCATTCAACCGGGCGCGCAGGATCACGTGGCGGGTGCCAGGGAAGCGATGCGCGCGGACCATGATCTGGCGGCAAATCAACCATGTTTTGCCGGACCGCGAACCGCCCACCAGCATCGTGTGGCGCTGCGGCCCGCCCAGCAGGGCATGGGCTTCCTGCTGCCGCGGGGTCAGGCTGTAGGCTAGGGCAGGTTCAGCTTGCTGAACCGCCGCGGCTTTGCGCTTCGTCACGCCTTCAGGTCCATGGGCAACAGCACCACGGTGCGCGGGATGTCGCCAGCGCCTTCAACCTTACCCGAATGCTTAACCCCCAGCTTGTCTTCCCAGTCCACGCCGCCGCGCTTTTTGAGGATGAAGATGGGGGCCGCGATATTGGGCTTAAGTTCCTCGCGGATGCAGTTGCCCGCCTGGTCGAATTCGGCCGGGCGGCCAGCCATGTGCACGCCCATGGCCTTGTAAGCGTCCAGCACCAGGTTCCACCGGCTGTCGTCCAACTCAGTTGCGAACAGCTTGCGCAGGCGCTTGTCACCGACCCCCAGCCATTTCGCTATGGTCTTCTGTGGAATTCCGGCCGCGGCGCAGGTCTGCACCAGGTCGCGCATCCGGTCATCAATGACTAACTTTTTCCGTGGCATAGCGCGGTTAACCTAACAACTAACCGCGACCTAAAAAAGACCCCCCTTTCCCACGCCTCGCATCATACATAGTCCAAAGGCAACGTCAACAATCCTTTTTACATGGCCTTGACGGCGGTGAGTGTGTGTCTTATGTTTACTGCATGAAAACGCACCTGGCAGTGGTTGGAAAGTCTGCATTCGGCGCAACACTGACGACAACGCTTTGTGGTCGCATGAGTGGGAAAAGCACGGACGGCATGAATTCGGACGAAAGCCGCGCCGCTGTGACCTGCAAGCATTGCCAGGCGATTTTGAAGGATGCGAACCACTGGCGGTTCCGCAAATACCTAAAGGGGGAATGAAGTGGCCAACCTTTTCATTGAAAAGTCTTGGTGCGCATGGCGGACGACACCGAACAAAATTCAGATTGGAGGGGGTGACATATGAAACGCCTGACGCCTGACGAACAGCGCCGCCGCGCGCTGTTCCTTCGCAACCTCGCTGACCAGGACTTGGACACGCTCGTGGCCACCTGGCATATGGTGACGGAAATCGCGGTAATGTCGAAAGAACCGCACGCCGCGGCGCTCGAATTGTGCCGCCTGGTTGATGGGGTGGGCCGGTTCAAGTTCGGGAAGGAAGCCTGGGAAGCGCTGAGGGGTGAGGCCGATGGCTAAGCGCAAGCGCCGGTCAGATTGCCGCATTCGGCTGAACGACGAATGCCGCCGCCTGGGCTGCGGCGTGCGCGGGGTGCAGGTCCTGAAACGGGGCCGCCGCTGGGTGCATTTCAGGGAAACGGCCACGGGCATCGTGGCCAAGCTGCCGCTGCGGGATTTTGACCGCGCAGTGGTCAAGGGGGTGTGACGTGGTGAAAGTGATTTGGAAGGCGGACCGCCGGGACCGTGGCACGAAGGTGGCCTGGCTTGGGTGGGCTCGGTTTTCCGCAGCATGTCGCCCGTTCCGGGTCAAAATTAACACGGGGCGCTGCTTTCTCAGCGTCACCGGCGGGGTGATGCAGACCGGGGAATATGACACCGAGGATGAAGCCCAGGCGGACGTTGCCCTGATGGTGCGCCGGTGGGTGGCGCTGGCGGGGCTGGGGGGCAGCTGAAACGCAGCCACCCCCCAGGCAGGCATAGGAAGCGCAGGGAAGCGCCCCCTATTCCGGTTCGTCGGTGAAGGTCACTTCCGGCATGGGCGCTTCGCCGGTCGTGACCACCTTGGCGATGCTGAAACGGACGCCGGGGGCCGCCGCCGCATTGTTGCGGACGAATTCCTTGGCTTCGTCGATGGTGGCGAACTCGTTGGCCACGCCGTCCCAGTCGTCGATGTAATCGCCATTGGGGTCCGCACGCATGGCAATGAATTTGGACATTTCTGCCGTTCCTTTCTGTTTGAGGAAGGCCGAAAGGTTAACACGGGTTTGGTAACGTTGGTGTGAATTGGTTGTGGACAATGTAAAACACTGTTGGTAATGTAACGTGCATAAGTTGGGGGTAAGCCTGTGGGTAATGCCAAAAGGGATTACGTCAATTTGCGGGAACATCCTTTCCGCAACAAACTGCTGCTATTGACGTTGCGGGTGGTACGGCCATACAGTGACAGTGAAGTCAGCAGGCACACGGGAGTGAGGCCGCAGACCATCGGCAGGTGGCGTGACGCAAAGTGCAATCCTTCCAGCAAATCGCTGCTGTTCGTGCTGGATAAATACGGTTACACCATCGGGCTGATTGCGAAGGAAACGGGGTTGCCGGTGCGTGATCTGGCGGCCCACATGCTACGGGCGGCATAAGCACATGGCACATGATCTGCGGGAAACGCTTTTTCGAGCGATTGCGAAAACCAAGCAGTGGGGAACCGTCAGTTTCGGCGCGACCACCGGCAATGCCACCGAAAAGCATTCGCTTGACCGCCTTTGGGACGCGGTGCCGTTCAAGATGGAGCGGACGGCCGCCGAAGCCGCGGGGGACCTGCACTTGGAACACTGGCAGAATTGGGCGGGCGCGGTGCGCATACCGTTTCCAGCCACGTGGGTCAGCTGGCAGCCGAAGCACATCGTCCGTAACCCGCGGGACGCTGCCGTTGGCGAACACGAATGGTGCCCGGAGGTTGGGGCGCTGATCGTGGACAACGTGGCCCATTTCCTACTGGGTCCAATACCGCCGCACGGGTCTGGCGTTGTTGCGCACGTGCTGCCGTTCGCCTTGGTGCTGGATCGTGACCGCGTTGGGCCGCCGCCGAAAGCAGGCGAGGAAGCCGAAGCGCAGGAATTCGTTGAAAGCCAGGTCTGGGGCGAAGGCTATCGCCGCGTCCATGGCGAGTTGCCGCCGTTCAGCATCGTCCCGTCTGTCGCTGCGCTCAACGGCCGCGAAGTGGGCAAGGGGCACGCTGGGGCCGAAAAGGAACGCGCCATAGTCCGCGAATTCGCCGGGGTGTGCTCGCACCTTTGCGCATCGCTGGCGCTGATTAATGCGCCGAAGGCCACCGAGTTGGTGCAGGCGGGCAAAACCTCCACGTTCGTGGCGGGCAAGGTGCGCCGGTTCCCGCAGACGAACCTGGTGGTGATCCGGCCGGACGCCATCCGGCGGGTTTACGCCGAAAGCCGCAAGAACATTCCGGCCAACCCGAAGCGCTTGCATGATGTCCGGGAACACCTGCGCCGGTACAAGTCCGGCAAGGTGGTGGTGGTGCGGTCCCACGAGCGAGGCGACGAAACGCTAGGGCCGAAGGTGCAGAAACGGTTCATCGTTGAACGGGACCCCAACACAGGATTGCCGGGCCATGGGAATTGAGGATTTGCAGAAGTTCGCAGCGGCGGGCGTCAGCGCGCAGCAAGCCATTGACAATGTCGCCGCCGCAATGATGCGGCCGACGGAAGCCGAAGTCATCGCCGCGGCCGCCGTGCTGCGGCGCGCGGAAGCCGCTGTAATGGCGGAAGCCAAAACCCTTGGCGTGCCGCTGATGTGGTGCCACGTCCACGTCAGTGACCAGGGCCGGATTTCGGTCAGCCTGACGGTGATGAAGGCTTGCGCCTGCTTCAAGGACAAGGACCGCGGCGGCAGGGCGTCGTCCCGCACATCGGTGGTGGGCGGTTGGGATGCGGTCAGGGCCAAGCTACTATCGGCGCGCGCTGTGCTGATGGAGAAAGGGAAGCTGCGGATATGACCAGTCCAGACCGGCCGAAAGGCTGCGCGAATTCGAACAGGGCGAACGCGGCCCATATGACGGGATCGCCAATGACCTAGACCTGGTCCTTACGCGCTTCGACAAGCTGACGGCGGCTTTGAAGCGCACAGCGCTGGTGCCGGTGGGCCTTCGGTGCGTGCTGTGCAATGGTGAAGGCGATACGCTGGCCGCGGGCGACGTAAAGCACGCCGCGGGCTGTGTGCTCATCGAACGCGAATGGTGGCGGCAGCCATGACCGTGGACAGCTTCCTGCTGGTGGCGGCCGGGTTCACGTTGGGCGTGCTGGCCTGCGGGTTCATCGCCACCGCGGCCTGGTATGTGGCGTTGCTGCGCGCCGAACGCCGCGCTGAGGAAGCCGAAGTCCGCTACCTCGCAAGCAGAGGCTACCCAGGATGATACGGCCAGCGCTGACAAAGGCATCGGTTAACGATGTCATCCAACTTGACCCAATGCGGCACACCGAGGGCTGGCAGGGGGCTTTCATCTACGTGCAGAGGGTGGACGCGGCTGGGGCGCACGGCTTCATCCAGGTGCCAACGCGCTGCCGCAACGGGAACGCAGCGCAGGCGCACATCACCGCGCCGCATGGGACTTACCGCATTGTGGGACAAGCGGCATGGGTGCCGCAGAAAATCGTGGCAGGGGCGTGATGCGCGAAACGATCAAATTGGAAGTGGGCTTTTTCTGGCGTCGGACGGTGCGCGAAATGCTGAACAGCGCGAAGCTATACGGGGACGCAACCTTCACCGAGGAATGGCGGCTGGCGGGCAGCACGTTCACGGTGGACGCTCGTGACAGTTTCCGGTTCCGCCGGGCCATCGCCGACGCCGAACGCGTCTCGGGCCAGGACTGGCTGCGCGAAGCGCCCAAGGGGTTCCTGTGATGGTCGCGGACTTGTTGGCTGCGATTGAGCGGCATAAGGCCAACAAGGAAACGCACATCACCGTGGAAATCGCAACGCTGGAACAGGCGTTCCGGCAAGGCGGTCACCGAGGCGTTCGGGTGAATGGCGATGCCGCGCTAAATCGCCACGGCCTACGCACACCTGGACAGCGACAAGCCGGACAGCGTGCGCCGCGCCCTCGCCATGGCCGTGCTGCGGTCGTGAGGATCGCCGACAACTTCGCCGACATCGCAGCGCGGCTGCGCCAGCTGGAAGGCAACGAACCGGAGGCCGTGGACGATTGCCTGGACTGCGATGGTGGCGGGTGGGTCTGCGCCCCTACGCCGAAGGGCCAGCCGTCTTTCCGTGAATGCGAGACTTGCCACAACCCGAACGGACACCCATGCCCTTAGCTGGGCTGACGCGGGGCGAAAATCGGCTGCGGGGCATTTCTTGCGGGTGTTGCCGCTGGCCTAGTCCTTGCGCTGCTGCTTTCACACCAAGTGTGAAAGTGGGAATTCCTTGTCACAGGCGCTGATGGCGGACTGCGCCGTTTCGAAGTGCCGGGCCACGCGCCGGTTGCCGCCCTGCGTCACGATGATGCCGCTTTTCGTGTAGATGGCCCACGGCCGCCGGGCGTCGCCTATCGTCAAGTCCTTGGCCCGCAGATGCTTGACCATCATGCCGTCACCGCGACGCCATTGATCCGCGGCCACTTCGGTCCAGACGAAACGTCCCACCCGCATTTCCATTGCTGTCCCCCTACCCTACCTCGTGATGCAGCTCTCTCCACCGGCCCAGGTCCGGCCGCAGGGCGGTGACCCGGCTTGCAGGATGGCGTAGATGGGCCAGACCGCGGACCCGATGATGGCAGCGATTTTCAACCAGCCAAGGACTATTTCGGCCCGTGTGATCCGCAAAGCCGCTGCGTCCATCGCTTCTGCGATAGCGCGCGCCTGCTGGTCGGTGATGGGCATTCGGAAAAAGTGGGGTGCGAGCGCATCAAATGCGAGGGTGGGGGGGGGCAAGCGTGGCGAAACGCTTAGCCCCCCACAGCTGGGAACAGTGCACGTGGAACCAGCTGTAGCCCATCCTTACGGTGCAGGGCCACCCTACGCTGGTCCGGGGTGCGCTGGGTTCAGCGCAGCCCGGAGGCCCAGAAAGAGCGGGACCCGTCGCCTGGCGCTGCGACGGGGACCCATTCTGATTATGCCCAACGCGGTATGCGTCGCCAGCACGGGCCTTGTATCTCGTGGGGGACTTCCACCCCCTTGCCTTCTAGCGCCCCCCTGCCGGGCAGCGCCATCAGGTCTGTGCGTTTCCTGCGGACCCCCATGCACGGGGTGTTTTCTGACCGGCCGCAGTTCCTAGGCTTCGCTCCCGGAGGGGAAATCGCTTGCCTGCCGCGTGATCGCCCCGGCAGCGCGCGCTGCCGTTGTCTGTTGGCCCCCTCCACGGGCCTGAACTCGTATTTTTGAGTGGGGGGGGCGGGGGGGCTTCCGCCCCCGGACCGTCCCCCACGCACTCTTGCCGCCCTGCGATCTGTCCGGCTCTTGGAAGCTAGTCTGGCCCGATCCAAGGTAGGGCCAGCGATACTGCGTGACGGCTGCATTAAAACTGTATCATCGCCTTAAATCGTTGGCAAGGTCCGCGGTGGTTCTCAACACCATGGAAACCCGCGAATGGACCATGGGTTGCAGTCGTTCAGGTATGGGGATGCCGATTTCATCCACAGGAATTGCGCCGTGCATTTTCTCGTGGGCGTCCAGAAAGCCATAGAGCCAAAGCGCCAGGCGTTTCATCCCGGCCAATGACATCGACACGTTGACCAGGTTGCGCTGGACAATCTGGCCGCCGGTGTTTTCGGGGAACAGTTTGTGGCCGAACGCCAGAATTGCCTGGCCGTCGCTGCCCACATCGAACGTGAAGGCATCCGCGGCCACCACCGGCGGGAAAAAGACGGGCTCCGCCGCCGGTGCCAGCTTGGCCGCGTCCATGATGCCCTGGCGCTGCTGGTTGTGCATGTCCTTCAACTGCGCCGTCATCTGGTCCAGCCGGTTCTGCATGTCCGCCAGCACGCTGGCGCTTACACGAATTCGCACGTTCTTGTCCTTTGCCATGTCTTAGGTCCTTTTTCGTTTTGATGTTGGTGGACCGGCCGCGGCTGTCTTTACTCTCTCATTTTGGCCCCTATCCGGTCCAATTCGGGAAGGTGTGCCTAGCCGTGGTAATCACATTGCCCGGTATTGCCCGGTGACACCATCCCAAACCATCGGGGCCTTGGGAACAGGTGCCCGCACCAGGTCGCAAATCCTGGCTAGCTTTTCGTGGTCGCCATTCGTTAGGTGGTAGATGATGGCGAAGCATTCTTCCAGGGCTTCGTGTGCGTCACCAAGGTTTTCAATTGTGTCCATGGTGAAGCGGCCATCAACGCCAACGATGTGATTTAGTGACCCTGCCATTTTTCAAATCCTCTCGCGTGGTTTTTTCTAGGGCGTCGTTTTACACGAACCGCACGGGTTCGCCTTGGGAATGCTTGGGTTTCAGCGTGTGCCGCCGGACTGCGGTGACGTGACTTTCACTTCGACATTGAGTGGTTCACCCGCAATACAGGCCCTTTGAAGTTCCAAAAGGGCAATTAGGTTGCTGTATTCGGTCAAAGTCCAGCCCCTTCCGTCCCGGCATTCAATCACCACGCGGCAGGACGTTGTTGGCCCCAGGTTGAAATCCAGGTTCATGTCCGGGAACCTGGTGGGCAGCTGTTGGCCAGGGGTAGGCGTATCCGTCGCGGATGTTGGCGCTGCTGGCAGGATTGAGGGTGAGGGGGGCTGGTCGCTCGGTGCTGTAGTCGAAACCGGCTCGTTGAGCTCGTCGTTCATGGCTTTGCACGGCCTCCAATGTTGCAGAAATTTGGGACATTTGGGTCCGCAGGTCTTTCAGGATGGCGTCCGCCAACTCCCGGCGGACACGTCCGCCGGTGGCTGCGCCCATGATGAACCCGATGACGCCGGTGGTTAGGACCCAGGCGACCGTCAGCGCGATCTGTTGAATTTCCATGGGATTTCCTCACAGCAGTTGCCCCAGTTCGGCGGGCGTCGGGGCCGGGGGCAGTTCGGCCCACGCTTGCGGTTCCTTGGGGAACTTAAAAGCGCCCGTCAGACCATACACCCATGCGTTAACCGTTTTGTCCCACCAACACGCCATGGGCGGGCAGTCGCGGTGGAAAAGCAGGACCGGCCGCTGTGAGTTTTTCGGGTCCCCGTCGCCCATCGAACGCCAGCGCCAAATCATGCTTTTCCCTCGTTTTTCGGCGGGGCCGCTTCCTTCCACATGCCGTCGGTGATGCCCACGGCCGCCATGTGATTGTCCAGGGACCGTTTTAGAAGGTTTTTCCAGGCCACGAACTGCTGGCTGTTGCGGCCTCCATCGTCCAGCATCGTCCGGCGGATAGAGCCCACCAGCAGCGCGTCGTTCCATTCGGTTGGGTGCATCACCACGTAGGCGTTGACAAAGTCGCCTTCCTCTCGAATGGCCAACCGGAACGCCTGGTGCAGGTTTTTCACCGCTTTATGGTCCCCAAGGTGAAGGTCAGGTCCGGCCGCTCCGCGGCCAGGATCAAATAAGCCGCCTCGGTTCGGAAATATGCTCTGCTGCGGACGAAAGCGGCGATGGCTTCGCGGGTCTGGCGGTCTTCCGGCACTTCGAACCAGTCCACGTTCCAGAACGTGATGGGCTTTGGGGTGAACGCGAAGCCGTTCGCCAGCTTGACCGGCAGCCGATAGACCCACACGAACACGTCAGGCTTGCCGCCGGGCCGGAAGTTCATAGCAAGCGCTCGCACACCGAAACGGTGACCCGCGGAATGGGGACGACATCCATGGCCCCGTTTGGCTTGACGCTTCGGACGTGGCCGTGGTCTTCATTCACGCTCACCGTGACCAGCGTTTTGTCGATGGCCACCAGCGCGGCCAGCGTATTGTTCAGCGCATCCGCCAGCGTTTGCACGTGCGCCGCGCCTGCGCGGCGCTGTTCGTCCAAGCTGCGCGTGTCATCAGTGTTTTCCATTGCTTCCCCCTTCGTCGGTGGCTTCGTATGAAATCCGCTGCATCTGGGCTTCAATGATGTCCATCCAGTATTGGGCTAGCTGGGCGGGACGGTTGGCGTTGATGGCCGCCAGGACTATGTTAGCGCCCGAAGCCGCGCCAGCGTAGAAATGGGCTTTGATGTCCGCCTTGGCATCATCGGATAAATCAACGCCCAATTTTTCTGCCGTGTCGAAATAGCCCTGTAGCGCTTCCGGCAGTGTGCGCAGGCGTCGTCCTGGTTCGTCGTTTGCCATTTCGGCCCTCCCGTTTTATGCGTGCAGCTATGCGCGCCGCCTTTGCTGCTTTCCGTCTTCCGCGATCCTGCGCCCCAGGCGCGACACGATGAAGTCGTGACTGGCCATCGGGTGGAAGTGCGTGTGCGTGCGGTGCAGATAGGGCGTCCCGGCCACAAGACCGTCATTCCCGTTGGACCGCATGAAGTAGGCGAGGAACGCCGAACGGGTGCACAAGCCCATCAGGCTGATTTTGCTGCCGTCCGGTTCGGCGAACCGCGCCAGGACCATTAGGTCCGCGCTTAGGGTGCTGGGCCAGTGCGCGCCGCGGGCGCGCGACAGAGGCCAGACCACCTTCGTGGCGAACGCGTGCCGCGACGTTTTGACATCCACGCCCACGTTACCGCGGACGTTCAAGTCGATGTTGTGCGCCCATGGCTGTTTCCAGTTCAGCGCGCGCATCGGGTCCAGGCGGGTAAACCTGCAGTAGGCGATTTCACCGAGGCGGCCGGACAGCAGGTCAACGTTGCCATCTGCCCAAATCGTGGCCGCGTCGAAGTGTTCGGGCCTGATGGTCACGTCAACAATGTCTAGGTCAGTTGCGGGCATCGGCCAGGTCCACGTTTGCGATTTGAAGCAACAACACCACCGGCGGAAAGCCCACGGAAGTTCTGCGGGGCATCTTTCAGCAGCAACGGGATGGCCTGCGCGCAAATCGCAATCCGAAGCGCGCGGCGGAAATCCTTTCGCATCGCTTCCGGCAAGCCGTCCCAGTCGCGTTCTGCGCCGGAACCTATGCTGCGGGGCACGTTCGCGATGTTTAAGGTGAACTGTTGCCACGCCTCCCGGCAAAGTTCCTCAAATAGGGGGCCGCTGCCAACCATGGAACATTCGCCGCCAACGTTGGCGGAAAAGTGCAATTTAACCATCACGCCGCTGCCTTTCTGTAGGTGTCGGGAAACTGCAAGTATTCCCGGCCGTTCAGGACGTTGTGGACGCCCACGTTGACCATGCGCCGCTTGCCCAGCGCAGCGAAAGCACGTGTGGGTCCCAGTCGCTGGGGTCACCGCCAATGTCAACCATTGGCTCTGACCACTCCGCAATGCGTGCAATTGGGTCATCCGTCTGCGAAGCCGGTAT
>JAAUTD010000085.1 GCA_012031845.1 Synechococcaceae cyanobacterium SM1_2_3 | reverse complement strand
GTCGAGGAGATCTGATGACGGCGACCATCCGTATCGAAAACCTCGGGAAGCGGTTCCGCCGGTATCAAGCGGACCGACCCCGAACCCTGAAAAGAGATGCTCGTATCGGGTTGGCGTCCGCGACGGCAAAGGAGAGAAGTTCTGGGCGCTGAGACATGTCGACTTGGAGGTGGCGGCCGGCGAGATGGTGGGCATCGTGGGGCAGAACGGGGCCGGCAAGTCGACCTGTTGCAGTTGACGGGCGGGAGGATAGCCGGGGTCAAGTGCCAGCACTTCGCTCAGTTCTTATCCAACCGTTCCAACAACTGCTGGCTGGCATCAGCGACCAAATCCGCTTGAATTCTTGACGGATTGGTTTCGCATTTGCTCCATTGGCTGGCGGTATTTGGTCAGGGCTTCGCGCAATGCCCGAACCGAGGCATAGCGGCGCGTTTTGATATTTGGATGGGTAGCACGGGTAATGATTTCTTGGATAGGTTCAGGCACATCCCCGTTAAAAATAACATGATATTCACCATCCGATGTGGTGTTATGGTTCAGGCGTGCCCCGCCCTGATACAGAAAATAGAGCAGTTCGCCCACCTGAAAAATATCAGTTGTTGGGGCGATAGCAGCGGGCGCGTTCGGCTCATCTTTTAAAATCGCATTGCCCCAATCAATCACTTTGAGGCGGTAGGTATCCCGATTCCAGAAAAGATGTTTAGCATCCACATCGTTATAAATCACATGCTGGGCATGGGCTTCTGCGAGGAGATTCAGCAGATGATCCATAATGACCAGTGTTTCCAATTCAGGCAGTTTTCCCTGCTGCAAGATGAGATGTTCCACAATCTCACCTTCGGCTCTGTCCATCACAATATAGTGATGGGTTGTGCCGCCGACTCGAAATGTGCTGCTGGCGCGAAGTTCTGTAATCACAGGATGCCCGCTTAGCCGTTCTAGGGCGCGTTTTTCCGTTAAAATGCTGGCTTCTTGCGCTGCTCGCAACGGGGGGGCATCCTGCGGGGCAGGACGTTTAACCACTACCGGGCGGTCATTGGCTTGGGTATCCACTGCCCGCAGCGTTTCGCCGGAGCCGACATCGGCGATTTCGTCATTCGCCGGTCCGATGGAACCCCGCAGTTTTTTTCGCCAATGCGGTGGATGATGCGCTAATGGGCGTGACTCACGTGCTGCGCGGCGACGATCATCTCAGCAATACCCCGCGTCAGTTGCTCCTGTTGCAAGCCTTGAACCTGCCCGCGCCGGAATACGGCCATCTGGCGCTGATCGTCGGCAGCGACGGCGGGCCACTGTCCAAGCGCGACGGCGATCTCAGCCTGCGCGAGTTGCGGGCCACAGGTTATCTGCCCAATGCGTTGCTGAATTATCTGGCGCGGCTCGGCCATAGCTACGAACAGGATCGCTGGATGGAACCGGCGGAATTAGCCGCTAACTTTGCACTGGAACGCTTGGGGCGCGCTCCGGCCCGCTATGACGCGGCGCAACTGCTGCACTGGCAGAGCGAAGCGGTGCGCCATACTGATCCGCAGCGATTATGGGAATGGATGAAACCGGCGCTGCATGATTGGATACCGCCATCGTGCCAGGATGCGTTTATTGCGACAGTTCGGCCCAATGTCCGATTTCCGGCGGATGCCGGTTTCTGGGCGGAACGGCTGTTTGGCGCGGAATTGATCGCCAGCCCGGAGAGTCAGGCCGCAGTTTTTCAGGCCGGTTCTGAATTTTTCACTCATGCTTTGGCCGCCTACGCCGAACATGGCGCGGCCTATCAACCGCTGATTGAAAACCTGCGGCTTCGGACTGGACGCAAAGGCAAATCTTTATTCATGCCGTTGCGAGCGGCGTTGACCGGTGAAACTCACGGCCCGGAATTGGCGGGGATTCTGGCGCTGTTGCCGCCTGAAATCGTGCGGCGGCGTTTGCGGGCTTGTTGCCCGACTTGTGTTTGATCATGGATCAGCGGCTACTCCCACCCCAAGTCGGGTAGCCACACGAGATTGCTCCCGCCCAGCCCCTTCATCTAATGATATGGACTCCCCTTCCTCTAACAGTACGGGTAATGTCAGACTGGAAATGACCCATGTCCAGAGGTGGTGAGGGGATAGATCATGAACACGACGCGCATCGGATTGGATATTGCCAAGCAGATGTTCCAGGTTCACGGGGTGGATAAACTCGGTAAGGTAATTCCCCGGAAGACCCTGAAGCGGAACCCAGTGACGGCGTTCTTTGCCAATGTGCCGTTTTGTCTGATGGGCCTGGAAGCGGGTGGTGGTTCCCACGACTGGCAAGGGAGTTAACCCGATTGGGGCGCAAGGTCAGGACTTTCGCTTAAGCTGAGCTGATAAGCTCGAATATGGGGATTTCGTAACTCGTTCTGGAGATAATCGCTCCATAGGCTGTGCTTCATTTTATAGAGGGTGATTCCCAACTTTTTAGCCACGACTTTTATTGAAGTCCAAGCGTGATCACAACAGGCTAAATGATTCCGTTGCGTTCGTTGTTTGCGACGCAGGCATTTCTCAATTCCGGTCCGTTGTTTCAGTTCTCGATGCAGTTGTTCTATGGCCCAACGCACCTTGCTCTCTTCTTGAACAACCTGCTTATCGATGAATCTTGGCGACGATTCGTGATAGCCCAGTCCATGTCGCCGTTCGTGGCGACTCTCAATCCCGATCCCTTTCACCAGACCATGCACATTCCCACTGTATTGACGCTTCACTATTTCAATCATGTGGGAATGGCGGTTATCCTGAACACGGTCATCTACTATCAGATAGGCTTCAGTGCCGTCATGGATCAAAGATTCCGCTAACTCCCACAGATGGCGGGCTATATATTTTTTACGCCACAGAGAGTCATTAATCGCATCGTGACAGGCTGTATCCCTATGATCAGCGAGATTCGTACAGGTAAAATTAACGGGAGTACTGATTAAGTATTCGACATAAGATTGTTTAGTTACAATGTCATAATTATACTAAAGTATTGACCTTTTAGAATGTTAAGCGAAAGTTCTAAAATCTAAATCTTAAAAGAGGAAAACCCGGAGGAAAAGAGCGAAACTCTCGATTCATCCGGGCCATACTCAGTTTACGCCAGATACACCCGTTCCAGCGATCCCCGCGAGATATTGCCTTTGCCGTCTTCCGCCTCGATGTAATAGCGCACATCGCCCGCGCCCACTGGCAATTTGGCGGTAAAGTAATGCGCGACTAACGCTGCGCCGGTTTGCGACGGATACGGGCCGTTATCGGTCATCGGGATGGTGATTTCACCCTTGGCGTCGCGCAACACCAGCGTCACCCGCTTCAAGCCACTGATGTCGTGAACGAAGCTATGCACTGTGCCCTCACGCGGCGCGTCGAGCAGACAACCCTGGCCCCAGCGCTTGCCGCCCGGATTTTCCGGCGTGACCCACGGCGCGAAAATAGTCGGGCCAGTGCAATCCTTACCCGCCGACAATAAGGCGTCCACTTCGCTTTTGACCATGCCGTAGCCCTTGTTGGCGGCATTGGTGACTTGCTGATCCCAGACATGCTGACCGGTCCAATACCAATAGCAACTGGTCTCTGCGGCCAGCATCAGCCAGTTAATATCGTCCAGCCACGGTTTGCCGGGAACCGCGTCTTCCAGTGAATGAACCACATTCTGGAATGCGGTCAGCACGGCCCAGGAATTCAAATCGGGCGAATAAGGCTGGTCATAACGGCTGAACCACTTCATGAATTGCGGATCGCCATTATCCGCCCCGCTCCAGGAACCCGGCTCAATATGGGCGGCAGTCGCCGGATCAGGCGGGAACCGATCCAGATAATCATTCACCGTGCTTAATTCAAACCGCGGATCGCCTTGCAGCCATTGCACCAGTTGCCCGGTGTTGTGGTTGTAGTAGCTGTCGGCGCCTCCGCCATGATTGTCGCCGTCGGAATGCAATAGAAAAAATGGCGGATGTTTGGGATCAAAGCTGCCGTTATCCACAATCTGGTTATAGACCTGGCCCAGCACATCGGGATATTGCAATGCCCCAAAACCGCCTCGCGCATCCTCATTGCCGATATAACGCTCGGCGGGAACAGCTATGATTTTATGCAGCTTGCCATCCGGGTCTTCGTATTGCACATATTCCGGGCGCAATAGACTCGGCGAAATCCGTGAACCGGCCCAGATATTGCGCAATTGCAGCCAGTCATTTACTGGCGGATTCACTTGTTCAGCCCGATTAGGGGGCAACATGCCCTCGTTCATTCCAGCGTAGGGATAATCCTGACAGGCGCGGAAGCGATGAATCGAGTCGTAAATCACCGCTTTAACTCCGGCCTGATTCAATGCGGGAATCATGCGGATATGAAAGGCGGTTTCGGGTGGAAACATCACGTTGGACGCTTCCACGCCAAAGGCGGCGTGAATAATGCCGCGATGCCATTCCACCTGTTTCACAATATCGCGGGCCGGAATCAGCGCCATCAGCGGATGAAAAAACCAAAGGCGCTGAAATCCACTCGCGGATGACCCAGCGCGGTCTTTTCCTGAGCAATGGCGCGCAGATCATGATTCCAGTTGTTAAACCGCCCGCCGCACAATCCCGCCGCCGCGCAACGATCCAGTTGCTCGATCAGCGAACCGCTCCAGCTGGTGGACAGTCCGGCATGTGGCAAGCCGCCGCCGATGTACTGACGCGCAGCAGTAGGAATGAAATGGGTGTACGGGCCGCCCCGCGCTCCAAAAATTCCATCTTTCTCGCCATCCCAATACAGCCGGTCAGTGGCGTTGTAATAGGGTTGGTGCATGTGCTTGTGAATGCCAAAATACAGCTTGACCGGCGCGTCGCCCGGCCCGCTGGCAACCCGGATCACGGGTTTGGCCTTAGCGCCCGGCGTGATCCGCAATTGACGAAACTCCTTGATCCAGTCGCCGCCGCCAGACTGGCGGATATCAGCCTTGCGGCAACCTTCGGCCTGGACATTAATCTGGCTCGGCCACAACCACCCGGCGGCAATACTGGCGGTGTAATGGTATTCAGCGCCAACAACGGTTTCCTTGAGCGCAGCGCCGTTAATCAGATGTTGTCCATCCGAGGCGTGCAGAATCAGTTGCGGGAAGGGAATCGCGCCGTTCGCGACGAAAGTGATGGTAAAAGCTGGATTCTTGCCGGAATCGTCGCATTGCAACGCTTCGGGCAGATCAATTCGCAGAATTCGGGTAAAAATTTCAGCCATTGCAGAGCCTCGCAGGATTATTTGGTTTTCCTCGCCTATTGCCAGGAGAGGATTTCGGGGTTAAGGGGCTTAACTTGATCGCTATGCCGGATTCATTTTAGCCGCACCGGCGCGAATTGCTGGACACTGATGGTTTTGCCGCTGCGTATTGTGGTTGATTCATCACCGAAAACCCTCTTTTACATCAGCGAGCAAAAACTCTACCGGCGGCTATAGTTAATCATGGGTGTCTACGCAGAATAAGCTGCGTCGCAGCTTCAGCAATTCCTTCCGGTTTCCATCGCTTTCCGTTCAGACGCCCGTTAAACGTTCATCAACGCCAGGCAACCCGGTTCGGCGCTCGATGTTCATTGACCCGGCTCAGATCGGGCGGCTTGCTGTGAGGAGGAACCATGTTCGAGGAAACGACCGCGCACGCGGAGCATATTTTATCGGTGGTGCAGGGCGCCCGCACTCAGCCCTCGTCGGAAGCAACCATTGCCCGTTCCTGGAGCCGCTGCATCAATAATTACGGTCTCGACGCGGTTCATTCCCATCCGACTCAGGTGCTTGAACAAATCCGGCTGCGCGAACATCAGGAGCGGCTGGATGATTTTCTCGATATCGCCCGGATCGAAATGAACAGCCTTTATCAGCGGATTGCCGGATCAGGCTTTGCGGTGATTCTGACCGACCGCGAGGGCGTGATTGTCAACTGGACCAGCGATTCCAATCTCAGCAAACCGTTTGAACAGGCCGGTTTATGGCTGGGCGCGATGTGGAATGAGGAAAACGAAGGCACCAATGGCATTGGCACCGCCCTGGTCGAACGGCAAGCCCTGACCGTGCATCGCGATGAACACTTCCGCAGTCGCCACACCCGGCTGACCTGTTCGGCGCGCCGATTTTCGATCCGCAGGATCAACCGCTGGCGGTGCTGGACATCTCCTCGGTCAATTCCCAGGATTCCAAACAAAGCCAGCTTCATACCTTGGCGCTGGCGGCCTTTAGCGCCCGGATGATGGAGCATTGCTTCTTCTTGCAGAAATTCCGCCAGCAATGGGTGCTGCGCTTTCATCGGCGGGCCGAGTTCATGGGCCAGAGCAACGAAGGTCTACTGGCCTTCGATGAGGGCGGCCACATTTTGGCGGCCAATCAAAGCGCCGCCGATCATCTCCGGCAACCGCGCAGTCAGCTTCTCAGCCAGCGGATTGATGCGCTGTTGGCTATTGGGCTGGATGTACTGTTGATCCCGGTTCAGGGCCGACCTAAAACGCTATGGCCGATTTGCGACCAGGCCGGCAACCGGTTTTTTGGGTTGCTGCATGGCGCGGAACGCCCGCAACCCAGCAGCCGGTTAAACCACAGCGTTATTGACATTGCGCCACTGCCCATCAAAACCCTGGATGGACTGGCGGCCGGCGATCCGCGCATGGCCTACAACGTCCATTGCGCCAAGCGGGTGATGAACAAGCGGGTGAATATCCTGTTGACCGGCGAAACCGGCACCGGCAAGGAAATTTTCAGCAAAGCCATTCATGACGCCAGCGCCCGCGCCGGTAAACCCTTCGTGGCGGTGAACTGCGCATCAATCCCGGAAAGCCTGATTGAAAGCGAGTTGTTTGGCTATAAATACGGCGCTTTTACCGGAGCGCGGCAGGAAGGCCGACGCGGCAAGATACTGCAAGCCCATAGCGGCACTTTATTCATGGACGAGATCGGCGATATGCCATCGTCGTTGCAAACCCGGTTGTTGCGGGTGCTGGAAGAAAAAGAAGTATTGCCGCTGGGTAGTGACACGCCAGTGCCGGTGGATGTGTATTTAATCAGCGCCACTCATCGCAATTTGCAGGAGCGGATTGCGGCTGGCGCGTTTCGGGAAGACCTGTATTACCGATTAAATGGGCTGGAATTGAAATTGCCCGCTTTGCGCGAACGCAATGACCGGCTGTTGCTAATTCGCAGCGTGCTGGCGGCGGAAAGCGAAGGGATTCAGGTGCGGATTGCTGAAGATGCGTTAGCGGCGCTGAATGCGTATTCGTGGCCTGGCAATATCCGCCAGCTTCGCAATGTGCTGCGCACGGCGGCGGCATTGTGTGAAGAGGGGATGATCCGGCTGGATCATCTGCCGACGGAAATCACTCAGCCATCTCCGCGTTGTTCGATGCGAAATCCGCCGAACTATGGGGCGTCTATCGCGCAAATAGCGCAGAGTGCGGCCAGCGGTCTGGGTCATGCCGAGCGGGAAGCGTTATTAAGCGAACTGGATCGCCATGACTGGAATATCACCAATACGGCCGCGCATTTGGGCTTCAGCCGCAATACGCTCTACCGCAAGATGCGCAAACATGGCATTCAACCACGGGAATATCCGGTTCCCTGATTTGATTCCGCCTGAGTCAGAATGCCTAATCGCTCCAGTTGGGCAACGGCTTTAACCAGCGACTCGGCGGCGGACTGCGGCATTCCCTGAACCGCCAGAAAATCATCCAGGTTTTTTTGTAAAGATTGGCTGCCGTCGAGATGCTTGATGAACTCAACAGCCCGATGCGAATGCAGGAAATAGAGGCGGCGATTGTCATAGCGATACGCCAGTCCACCAAAGCGTTCCGGGCGAATGGCGACGCCTGGAGCCAACCGGTAACAGATCGTTAGTGCAATATCAGCGTTCATTTGAGCATCCGCCCAGCGTCAATATTAAGTTTCTGCCCGGTCACATAACGCGCTTCATCCGACACCAGCCATAACGCGGCATTAGCAACATCTTCCGCTTCAATCAGCTTGACCGGCAGCGCATTACCGTGACGAATAAATTCGACTAAATCTTCAGTCGCCATATCGGCGGCTTTAGCCATTCCAGTGATGATGTCGGTATTAACGGCGGTGGGATGCAGCGTATTAACGGTAATGTTATGCGGGGCCAGTTCCTGCGCCAGCGAATGAGCCAGACCAATAACGCCCCATTTCGAAGCGCAGTAATGGGCCATGCCAGGTTCGCCGCGCAATCCGGCCACGGAAGAAGTCATAAGGATGCTGCCGCCGGTCTGTTGGGCCAGCATATAGGGCACGACATATTTCACCGCCAGCCAATAGCCCTTGAGATTGACATCAATCATCATGTCCCACCACTCTTCGGTAATGTCCCAGGTCAGCGCCATATCAGCGATGCCGGCATTACAGACCAGAATGTCAATATGTCCAAATACGGCGATTGTTTCGTTGACCGCCGCCGCCATTGCCGCGCTATCGCGCACATCGGCCACCAATTCAATAACCTGGCGGCCACATTCCCGCACCTGACGGGCGGTTTCCTCCAAATCGCTGCGCACCGCCAGCGAATAGCGCGGATAAGGCAGATCGCGGCAAATATCCAGCGCCGCAATATCAGCGCCTTCTCGCGCCATCAGCACTGCGTGCGCCCGGCCTTGACCTCGCGCCGCGCCCGTAATGAATGCGACTTTACCTTCCAGTTTGCCCATTGAGACAGCCTTAATAGATCACCCTCTCCCCCCAACCCCTCTCCCGCACACGGGAGAGGGGAGCGCATCAGCTTTAATAAACGCCGCACATCCCATCAATACTGACTTCTTCAATCAGCAATTCTTCAGTCACTTCCGGCATTTCTACCGAAGGTTCAGGATGCCGCGCTACAACAGCAGGATCAGCCAATGCAGTAACCGGCAGCGCGGTTGCAATGGACGAATGAGAGAGTGTGGCGGTCTCCGGGCGTTGCTCGACAGGAATAAACATTGAAACGATCTCCTTCAGGTTGGCAATCAACAGGTGTGCTACAAAGATTAAGGATAGTTCGGATAGTGAATTATTGCGGGTTATTTCCGCCAGATTAAATGCGGCAATAATGGCCGCAAAGTTTTACGTTGCCAGCAGCCGCGCCACAGACCCATTTGATACGCGGCCAGTTCCAGCCAGTACAAGCCAGTAAAAGTCGGCCACGACAATTGCGGTTGCAGTCGCCGGTAATCCACCAGCGGCGCAACCGCCAGCAGCAAAATAATTGCAGGCAATAACGCGGGCTGCATTGCGCCAAGCGCCAGCAGCGGCAAACTGTAATAGCGGGCGCTATTGGCGCTCAGGTGATAAAAAGCCGCTGCATGTTCTCGAATCAGCGCGACGGCAACCCGAATAATCGGCAGTGCAATCCCGATTCGCCGTAATCCGCGCTGCTTCTCAACCAGTTCCGCGCCGAATAAAGCTAAAGCCGCCGCTCCTGGCAATAACCCCAATCGTCCAAGCCACGGGATCAGCGCCACGCTCGACAGCAATAACATACTGATGCGTGGCAGGTGCATCAGCCGCCGGCCTTCATTGAAGCGTTGTTGCAAATCGGCTTCGGAGGAACCGTAATCAGCGCGGCGGCGCAGCCAGTCGCCCCACTGCACGCGATGGTGATGGACGACGCGGCCCGTTGGCGCATACCAGGCGCGGGAACCGTTACGCAGAACCCGCCAAATGAAATCCACGTCTTCGCCGACTCTTAGCGCGGCATCGAAACCGCCTTGAGCCAGCAGCGTATCCAGCCGCACCAGCAGATTGCAGGTCGGCAGATAGGACACGGCGGCGGTCGGCGTCACTTCGGTTGCCACTGCGCCCATGTCCAGCGGCGAACGCACCGCCTCAAATGCGGCGACTGCGCCATCCGTCGGCGGCGCGATGACCCGGCCCCCGACAATGGCGACCGCCGGATCAGCCAGATAAGGGAGCAGCGTTCGCAACCAGTCCGGTTCCGCCACGCAGTCATTGTCAATGAAGGCCAGCACCGCGCCGCTCGCCAGTGAAGCCGCCAGATTTCTAGCGGCGGATTGACCGATGTTGCGCTCCTGCCGCAGCAGCGTGATCGGCAGATCGTGCAACGCTACGGCTAGGGGCGGATTGGAGGCATCGTCCACCACGATAATTTCCCGGCGATCAACGGGATAATCCAGCGCCAGCAACGATTGCACACAGCGGCGAGTCGCTTCCGGGCGACCGTGGGCCGGGACGATGATCGTCACTTTCGGCCATGTGGTCAGGCCGGGCGGATGCTGAATCAGCAAGCGCCGAGATAGCAGACCGTCCAGAAAGGCGCTGATCGCGGCGGGCGTCATTCCGGGAGTCGTGGCCGTCAGTTCGGCGATAGTTCGAGGTTGCTGCAACGCGCTGAGCAACGCGGTCGCCTGCCGATTCAACCGCAATGCCAGCAATGGCCGCAAACAGAGCAACACCCCGCCCTGGTCGTCAGCCACGATGTTCAAACCTGCCGCTAAAACGTAACGCGCCGGTTCGGCGAACGGTGTCACTGGTAGCAGCGCGGTAGCGATGTCGCTCAATTCGGTTCGGTTGAATCAGCCATTGCTTCAACGCCGTTGCATAACACGCGGCCTGCGCCGCCAGATACCGTTCGCCGCGTTCCGCATTGGCTGAACAGGGATCGCCCACTACGCCGGTTGCGGCCAGCGATCGGGTTCCCGACGCCACCAGTTGCGCCAATCCTGCATCCATATCGCCGGTATAACCCGGCGCGGCTTGATCCATGCGCACCTGTTCCGGGCATAGACAAAGCAGTTCCGAAGTTTCCCATTCACCGGCATGGAGTCCGAGCGCGGTAAACAGCAGGCCGTCCTGTTGCGCCACCGCCAGCACCGCCTCACCGCAAATTTTCATGGCGTCGGGAATCCACAGCGCCAACTGCGGCAACTCCTGCCGTAATCGCGCTTCCGCCAGCGCCAGCGCCCGGCCATTGCCGCCGTGCGCCGACAGCACCACCAGCCGCTGAATCCCCCAAGCGGCCATGCGCCGGGCGCAATCCACAATCACCGCCGCCAGCGTTTCCGCCTCCAGACTGAGCAAACCAGCAAAACCACTGTGTTCGTCGGAGCAGCCCATCGGAATCACCGGCGCAACCAGCAGCGGCAACTGTTCCGCCAGCCGCTCCACCAGCGCCACCGCTCGTTGGGTATCCGTGCCCAGCGGCAAATGCGGGCCGTGCTGTTCGGTTGCGCCCAGCGGCAAAATCACCGTGGTCACACCCGCCGCGACGGCTTTCGCCACCATCGGCCAGGTCAATTCCGCCAGCTTCATGCCGCTTGTCCCAGCAAGCCATGCTGGCGCAAAAACTCGATAATGGCGTCGGCCTGCTGTTCCGCTACATCGACCCGGAGAACTACTACAAGCTCGAGTCCGACGCGCAGACCGGCCTTGTGATGCTGACCCGGCACCTGGACGGGCGCGAGACCATCCTCGCCCGCGGCTGGAGCGCCTACACGGTCGGCGAAGACCAGCGCTGGCCATCCCCAATATTTTGCGCGTCCTTCAGCGCGATAGCTATGCCACCCTTGATGCCGCCCTGCGCGATGCCGCCCTTACACCCAACGACCCTGATACCACGGCGAGCGAACAGGTTTTACAGGCCTTTGCGGGCCTGAACACCAAACCGCTGCTGCTTTCGGTGCGCGAGGAGCAGTACCGCGCCAGCAGCCTTGATGGGCAAAAGGTCGTTGGCAACTATGTGGTTGCCAACAGCAGCGGTGTGCAGCTCAATTTTGCCCCTGCCGGGCAGGAAGTGATCGCGCTCAATACCAGCGTGGGCCTGAAATGGACGGCCTACTGCGCCGATGGCGCGAGCTGGCGTGTCTGTAGCGACGAGGAATACTACGAGGAGCTGACCGCGCGTTACACCGCCGCTACCGCCGCCGAGTTCGGCGACAACGACGCAGACATCACACGCGGGCGCGTCGGCATCGCGCTGATGTACTTCCTCGCCCTCAGCAGCGGCATCAGCACAACTGTACAGCGCGGCGTGCAGAACATCAGCGTCGACACCGTGATGAAAGGCGATAGCGAAACGGCGGCGCTCGTTCGCAGCGCGCTCAAAGCGCAGCGCGCCGCCATCGTCGCCCTGGCCGACAAGATGATCATGGCCAGCATCGAGAATGTCGACAATGTGCTCAAATACATCGGCAAGTTGCTCAACAATCTCAAAGGAACGGTGCAGGAAGCCTTCGGTGAACTGGTGCAGAAGATCGGCTACAAGGGATCGATCGCCGTCTTCACCGCGATCGTTGTGGTGATTGTGCTGGCGATCGTCGCCACCCTCGTATTAACGTACATCTTCGCCGGCGACAAGTGGGCGATAGCGGCGGGAACGGTCGTGGTCGCTGTGCTGCTATCGATCATCACCGTGATCAAGCCATTTTTTTGATCTCGTAAAGGTGGCGAGTGAGACTGCGGACAATTTCGGTCGCCTGGCTGGTG
>JAAUTD010000084.1 GCA_012031845.1 Synechococcaceae cyanobacterium SM1_2_3 | reverse complement strand
ATAAGGAGGGGTGCCCGAAGGGCGGGGTGGTTCGATCTTTAGGACGACCAAGTAAAGAACTTAACAGCCCTGCCTGCGGGAGAGGGGTCGGGGGAGAGGGCGCTTATTGCGGCTTGTTCAACAGCGCCGCGCCGCCCAAATCGCCCAATTTTGCTTTTTCCATATCCGTCCACAACGTCCCCGGCCCGGCGTGGAGAATCGTCACCCGCAGATCGGGATTAAGATTCTGCGCGAACTCCCACAGGGTCAACGCCGCCGGATCGCCGAAGGCCGCCGCCTTCAGTTCAAAACCCTTGGCCTTTTCGCCTTCCACCCAAGTGATCGTCGTCGCTTGAGCCTGGCCGAGAGTGCGGGTCTTATCGGCGCGAACCAGCGCGGTCTGTTTCTCAATCTCCGCCGCCTGCCGCGATGCTTCCGCCCGGAGTTGCGCCACCTGTTTTTCCTGATCGGCCTGAATTTCGGCCTTGAGCTTCTCGGTTTCCTGTCCGACCTGCCGCCGCCGTTGCTCGACCAGACCCAGTTCGGTATTCAGTTCGGCCTGTTTGCGAGCGGTATTCTGCTTTTCCTTGTTGGTCAAATCCTGTTCAACGGCAATGCTCGATTGCTGAATCGGATCGAGAATCTGCATCGGCACGTTGACGTGCCGGATCAGCGCGTCATGAATAATGATCCGCTTCTCCTCGATGGTTTTAGCCAGCGCCTCGGTCAAATCGGTTTGAAATTTCTCCCGGCCTTCGCCGACGATGAAATCCTTGGCCCGATAGGCCGACCCTTTCAGCCGCGACACCGACAGAATTTGCGGCATGATGATCTTGTCCACCACCGCCGGCAGATCGCCGTAACTCTGATAAATCCAGGCGATGTGTTCCGGCAGAAATTCAAACTCCACCGTCATATCCAAGCTGATTTCAAAACCATCGCGGGACGGAAATTCAACAAACTGATTCAAACTCAGCAAGTTGCTGAAATCCGGCGGCGGCATGGGCTTGGGCGGCGCAGCAGGGACGGCGGGAGCGGCGGGCTTGCCGGGAGCGGTTTTCGCCAGGCGGCTAGAACTGCTGTAAGAACTGGAGGCATCGCTTTTCGACTCCTGCACCCGTTGCTGCTCCAAATAATCCATCCGCTTTTCCTTCTGATCGGCCAGCGCCCGTTTCTGCAAGCCTTCCATCGCCACGTTCTGCGACGCCATTTGCGCCTTGGTGATCACTTCACCGCCGGTTTTGCCTGCAACGACACCTGATTGACGCCGATTTCCAGCAGATCAACTTGCAGCTCCTTCGGATTGATGTAGTAGAGACCCGGTTGCAGAATATCCTGTCGCACGCCTTTTTCACCGCGCCCGGCAAACGCATCCGGCGTGGTCTGCCGACCCGACAGACTGGTGACGACGCCGACATAGCCCACCGGAATGCTGACCGCATCAGCAATATCAATCTGATAACCATAGGGATTCAGCCGATGCTTGCCGGGACCCAGCACTCGCCGCCAGATGCCTTTCTGGCCGGGTTCGGCCAAAAATTCACCAGCGGGCAAGTCCGCGCCGACCTTCAAGGTGACTACGCCCACCCGACCCGGCGGAATCGTGATCAGCGGCATGATTTGATGCTGGTAAAGCCAGGGATTGCGGAAATGCCGCCCTTCGCCCAACGGCTGTTCCTGAATCCCCTTTTGACCCGGCTGCGCCAGAATCTGGCCCAGCGGCAACGCCTCGCCGCTTTTGGCGGTGATGATCGCCATGTAACCGGGCTCGACATAAAAACGGCAGAATCCCCATTGCCAGACGAACCAGACCACCGCCAGCGCCGCGACCGCCCCGCCTGCCGCTTTGAAGTTGAACTTGCTGATCATGGCTTGGCCTCCTTCGACCAATAGGGTTGAAACAGACCGCCGAAGCTGTCCGGGGTATCGCTACCGATCAGGGTCCCGATGCGCGGCCCCAGCTTTTGATAGAAGGCGTAACGCGCCAGATTGATCCCGGTTTTGAAAGCCCGCACCTGGGACGCGATCACCTGCGCCTGAGCCTGATTGTTCAGCGCAATCACATCCCGATCCGCCTGAGCTTTCGCCAGAATCGCTTCGGCCTGTGCTGCGGCGGCCTGATTTTCCAGCCGGGCGACTTCCAGTTCGCGATTCGCCGCCGTCACCTGCACCGCCAAATCCTGTTCGGCCCGGATCACCGCCTGAATCCGGCGGGTTTCCGCCGCCACCTTTTCCTGATTCTGTTGCGCCAGCATTTCCTGCCGGGTCAATTCGGCCAGCGAACGAGCCTGTTCAATCTGCTGCTCAAACTTGCGGGCGTTCTGTACGCTGACCTCGCGGTCGCGAACCACGCTGGAAATGGCGTCCGGGGTGGCGATATTGCGGATCAGCACCGACTTGATCGCCACGCCGGAAGAACGCGCCTTGCTGCGGAGATGCTGTTCCAGATTGTCCTGAAATTTCTGCCGGGTTTCGCCAACGATAAAGTTGATTGCCGGGTGCTTGCTGCCCTCGATCCGGCTGAAACCCCGCGCCCGGGGCAGAATCAGCTTTTCAACACGTCCTCCATATCGCCGACCTGATGGGTCATTAGCGCCGCCTGTTCGCGTTCGATGCTGAATTCAATCGTCCCTTCGACATTGACGTTGAAACCATCCAGGGTCAAAAAGCTGATCGCATCCTCGCCGCCCAGCACAAAACGCTGACTTTGCAGAGTGACCTCAACCACATTGTAAATATAAGGATTCAGGTAGTAGACGCCGGGATCGAGCGTCTTGGGAATGACGCCCTTCATCCCCTCGCCCACCAGATACGTGTTACGAGCCTCGGCGGGCAGATCATTATTCAGCACATCCTGCCCCACCAGCGAAGTCACCACACCCACCGCGCCGGGACGAATCGCCAGCGCGTCAAACAGATCCACCCGGCAGGCGTAAGGATTGATCCGGTATTTGCCGGGGCGCAGCACTTCGCGAAGAATGCCTTTCTCATCATTCGCGCCCGCCTTATTGCAGTCGCCGTCAGCAATAATCCGGCCCGGCGGCGGTTCCCGGCCATAAAGCCGGGTCAATACGCCCAGCTTGCCCGCTGGAATATCGGTAATTTTGGCAATCTTCCAGCCCCAGAAATAGGGATTGCGGAAATGGCGGCCTTCCGCCAGCACCTCAAACTGAATGCCTTTTTGCTGCGGCTCGGTGGCAATGATGGCGCCCGCTGGCAAATCGTCGCCGGTCTTGTGAATCAGCACCGCAATTTCGCCGGAACCGGGTTCAATGCGGCAAAAAAACCAGATAAACAGCAGCAAGCCCGGCAATAGACTCAAGCCAAGGCCATATCCGGTCAGTTGCGCCAAGCGACTAAATCCTGATCGCAACAGTGCAGCGGGATTTTTAGGACGGATTTCCATTTTTTACTCCGGGGTTTCGCGGGATGCGCGGAAGGATTTTATGGAATTTCTCAGCTTCGCAACCATAATTTATTGAAACGATAGCCATCTCCGGGTTAGCCGCCATGTATTCCTCCACCGCCAATATCCGTGCGCTCATGGCCGATTTTCATGTGGCCGGAATGATGCTCCGCTACAGCACCTTTATTCCGCAACTTTATAACTTATGCCGCTCGCTCGGTTTTGAACCGGGAAAGATCATGCCGTCCCGCGCCTTCTGCTCGGATGAAAATCAGGGCTATCCGATTATCCTGATCACCAAGCACTTCGGCGTATTCCCGTTTAATCACGGTCAGGTCGGCGGCATCGTCGCCACGGATCGCCATGCGCCTCACGCCGAACATGGCCGCGACATGGTGATCATTCACGCCAGCCATGTCGGCTACGATGCCGATCGTGCGGTTTTCGGCGCT
The DNA here is from genome assembly GCA_012031845.1 of Synechococcaceae cyanobacterium SM1_2_3. Taxonomy (GTDB): domain Bacteria; phylum Pseudomonadota; class Gammaproteobacteria; order Competibacterales; family Competibacteraceae; genus Contendibacter. The sequence continues at coordinate 8,629 of JAAUTD010000084.1, read as the reverse complement.
TACCGGCGGATTCAGAGCGCCGATCAGCATCTCACCGCCAGTTGCGGCAAGATCGAAGCGGTCTTGCGCTGGTATCAGGACGAATACGCCTTCGCCCGCGACAATATTCTGCTGGAGCGGCATGGCGGGGATTACTGGGTCACGATTGACAATCAGCTTTTGCGGGAGAATCGCAGCGAGGGCTTGTTTCTAAACCTGGAGCGACTGGCGGCGCCGGTGGCTGGCGATCATGATTTCCGGCCAGTGCGCTGTCACAGCACCGCGAAAAGCCTGGCCGCCGCGCCTGAATTGCGCCGCAGAATGGAAGAGGAAGGCTGGCGTGATGGTTGCTGCCAGCCGATAGGCGGGCGGTTGTTGCCGGAATACTTTCGGTTTAAACGCGATATTCAGGGCGATTTGGAAGGCCGCAGTCACCTTGAACAAAACCTGCTCGACCCAATGGCCTGGATTGTGACTTCGCCGCATCCGCTGCTGACTGCGGCCCAGGTGAATACGCAGGTGGAATTTGACCGCACCTTCCGCACCATCGTCCGTGAACACGGCTACCAGGGTAAGCGGGTTTTATATATTTCGGGATTGAACATCGATATATCGCCTCACTTGGGACAATGCTTTCCGCTGACCAAATTTGTGCCGTGGGCGGCATTCATTCAACAGCCGGATGGTTCGCATAGCACTCTGGAGCAGCTTGAGCTATTGGCGCGGCTGCGCGAACAGCCCAGCGAGAATCCCGATCAGATTGATCTGGAAGAAGCGATTCATCAAATGGAGCGATTCCAGCAGATTCATATTGAAGCGCCATAATTCGCCTCCGTCGGGAGTTGCGACCTGTCAGACCTCCGCCACTAAGGAAGACAAACCCAGAATAGTCTGAATCTCCTGCACATGCTCCGCAGCGGCAGCCTTGCCCTTTTTGCTCTGATGCAAGGCCAAACTCCATTGCGCAACGCAGGAAACAATGGCGTCGGCGTCATTCGCCGCTTCAAGCCGCCGCTTGACATCCGCGCCGAGCAGACCCAGATACTTTTGGGTGGTATCGAGCATTAACTGTTTCGCTGACGCAATCACTTCAGGCGGATACTCGGCTCGTTTGGGTTTGGGCGGTGGCGGTGGCGGTGGCGGTGGCGGGACTACGGATTCTGCGGGAACGGAAACAGTATCTTTAGGCTTTTCTATTTCAGGAACTTTGGGTATTTCAGGAACTTTGGGTCTTACGGTAATTTGTTGTTCGTAAAGCGGTTCAATAAAACCTTCATCCAGCAACAATTGCAGCAAGTTGATAATTTGATCGCCAAAGCCGGTCAACAGAGATAAATCTGCACCAGTTTTCTGAGCATCCACCAGAATCAAAACCCGGCGCGCTTTTGCCGACAGCCCATACATTCTTTTTCCAGTTCTTCCCGTCCTTTATCAGTCTTGACGTGCCTCGTTGTCGCCATAACTTCAAGCGGATATTCTGTCCGCTCGGTCTCATTCAAGAATGTTAATACTGGCTGAGTCACAGTTCTGGCGGAAACAGATCATAAAAATCAATAAGCTGATCATTGCGTGGGGTGATAAAACCTTCTTCAAGCAGCAACTTCAGCAAAGGTCTAATCTCATCGCCAAAACCGGTCTTCGCCGATAGATCTCTCCCCGTCTTTTGCGCGTCAACTAGAATCAAAACCCGGCGCGCTTGGCGGATAGATGATACAAACGACCTTCAATCTCTTCCCGACCTTTATCAGTTTTGCAAAGATAATTTCTAGCAGCATTTTGGCGCCCGCCTTTTTAACTCAATGTACTTTTATGTTACCTAGAACTGATTGCATGAGAATGACATAAATATTACTCAACTTAATCATATAGTTAATTTGATTTTTAATGGATGGGGACCGTAGATGCCTAATTCACTGACCGGCGTCATTCTCGCCGGTGGTCGCGCCGAACGGATGGGCGGGCGCGACAAAGGATTGCTTCCGCTGGCGGGCGAACCGCTGATTGCGCACGGCATTCGCCGGTTACGGCCACAAGTCGCGGAACTGCTGATCAGCGCCAATCGCAATCTGGAGATTTACCGGCAGTTCGGCTGCCCGGTCATCAGTGATGACGACCGTGGTTTTCGTGGTCCGCTGGCGGGGATTCTGGCCGGGCTGCGGGCTGCCAAAACTCGGTATGTTCTGACCGCGCCCTGTGACTCGCCCTTGCTGCCGCCGGATTATGCACAGCGCATGTGGGCGGCGCTGGAGCGGGAGCAGGCCACCGCCAGCGTTGGAATTAGCGAAGGCTGCTGGCAACCCGTGTTTGCCTTGTTGCCGGTCAGTTTGCAGGACGATCTGGCTGATTATCTGACGACAGGCGCTGGCAACGCGGGCCGCTGGTTGCAACGCCACCGGCTGGCTCCCGTGGAATTTCCCGACCGACCCTTGCTGTTTCGCAACGTCAATACCCCGGACGATCTGGCTCAACTGGAAGCGGACTGGCCGCATCTGAAGGATGAATCTTGAAAGTTCTAGGGATTAGCGGCTGGAGCGGCTGCGGCAAAACCACCTTGATCGTTGCTCTTCATTCCCCGCTTGCGGCGCGCGGGCTGACGGTATCCACCCTCAAACACGCGCACCACGATGTTGATCTGGATTCACCCGGCAAGGACACCTGGCGTCATCGCGAAGCGGGCGCACAAGAGGTGATTCTGGCGACGGGCCGCCGCTGGGCCTTGCTGCACGAGTTGCGCGCTGCGCCCGAACCGCCGCTGGCCGAACTGCTGACCCATCTGCAACCGGTAGATTTGGCGCTGGTGGAAGGCTGGAAAAGCGGCGCTTATCCCAAGCTGGAAATCTGGCGGCCTCACGCGGTGCTTAAACCGCCGCGCTTTCCCGACGACCCTACCGTGATTGCGGTCGCCTGCGATCCACTGATCGATCCATCCGAATATGGCCGCCCGGAACTGCCCGTATTTTCCCTGGATGATGTGGATGGCGTCGCCGACTTTATCGCCCGCTTCACCCGCGTTCCTGAATGAGTTGCCGCAGTTCCGGCAGGCAGGAACCGCAATTGCTCCCGGCTTTCAGCGTCGCGCCAATCGCTTCCGGCGTCGCCAACCCCTGTTCGCGAATCGCGGTCGTCAGCGTGTTCAACCCGACTCCAAAACAGGCGCAAACGATCCGTCCGCAATCCCGCTGGCCCGGCCCTGGCCGACCGGCCAACAAACTGGCGCGTTCAACAACGCCAAGCTCCGCTGCCGCGAATAGTCCAGCCAGCCAGCCACGCGGCGGCAATTCGTGAGTCGGCGCGACAAACAGACAAGCGTGTAATTGTCCCGCTGCCAGCGCCGCGCCGCGATAGCGCCCCGTGCCCGCATCGGCGAATTCCAGCCATTCCCAGCCCGGATCGTCGCCAAACAGCGTCCGCGCCCAACCCGGCCAGTCGCCGATTTCGGCCTCTCCCGCCAGTTCGTAGCGCCAGCAGGCCCGCTCGCGGATGCTCACCCGGTATTCAACAGTCGGTGGATCAATCGCTTCGCGGCGCAGCAGAAATCCGTGCCAGCGCGGGCGATACGCCTGCACCCGCACCGGGGTGTGCTTCAGTTCCGGCTGACCGGACAGCGGATCAACCGCAGGATTGATGACCGCGTTGGCCCGCCCCTGTGGCGCCAGCAGCGAACCCCAGTGCATCGGCGCGAACACGCTACCCGGCTGCTGCTCGGCGCTGGCGCGCACCCTGACGATGATTTCGCCCCAGCGGCTCTGCACCCGCGCCAGCGCGTTCTCGCTGACGCCGCAGGCCAAGCGTCCACGGGATGAATCTCGACATAAGGCTCCGGGATATGCCGGTCAGCCGGGCGGTTTTGCCGGTGCGGGTCATGGTGTGCCACTGATCGCGAATCCGCCCGCTGTTGAGCATCAGCGGAAAGCTGTCATCCACGGCGTAAGCAGGTGACCGTTCGCTGACCGCGACGCACCTTGCCTTGCCATCGGCGGTGAAAAAACCGCCTTCGCCAAACAGGCGCGTAACGCCGGTCGTCGCGCCACGCGGCAACGGCCATTGCACCGGCGGCAAGGCGTCGTAACCATCATCGGTGAGATCAGCCAGCGCGGAAATGTCGAAATCGCGGCGACTACCTCCCTCACCCCGACCCTCTCCCGCTGGGGGCGATAGGCGGTATTCTCAAAGCCTGACAACGCGGCGTGTTCGCGGAAAATGGCCGCTGGCGATTCATAGGGAAACAGCGCCCCGAATCCCATCCGCCGCGCCACCTGCGTCATCGCCCACCAATCGGGCTGCGCCTCGCCCGGCGGCGACAGAAACGCCCGCTGACGGGAAATCCGCCGCTCGGAGTTGGTCACCGTACCCTCTTTCTCGCCCCAGGTCAGGGCGGGCAGCTTGATCCGCGCCAGCCGCACCGTATCGGTATCGGCTACCGCATCGGAGACAATGACCAGCGGGCAACGCCGCAACGCCTCCCGCGCCGCATCAGCGTCCGGCAGACTCACCAGCGGATTAGTGCCCATGATCCACAACGCCTTGATTTTGCCGTCAGCGACCGCCTGAAACAGCTCAACCGCTTTCAAACCGGGGCGACTGGCCATCGCGGGCGCTTGCCAGAAGCGTTGCACCCGTTCAACCGCCTCTGGCGCGAAATCCATGTGCGCCGCCAGTTGATTCGCCAAGCCGCCGACTTCGCGCCCGCCCATCGCGTTCGGCTGGCCGGTGACGGAGAACGGCCCCATGCCGGGCTGACCAATCCGCCCGGTGGCGAGATGGCAGTTGATGATCGTGTTCACCTTGTCGCTGCCATAAGAGGATTGGTTCACGCCCTGCGAGTACACCGTCACCACCTTGCGGGTGCGGCCCCAGAGGCCGTAAAACTCGGCGATGGCGCTTTCCGGCAATCCGGTTTTGGCGGCGACCGTTGGAACATTCGGCGCAACCGCCTTGGCGGCCTGATACGCCGCCCAGAATCCGGCAACCTGCTGATCGAGAAACTCGGGATTCAACCGATCCTGCTGATACAGATGCGCCAGCAGGCCGTTGAACAGCGCCGTATCCGAACCCGGTTTAAGCGGCAAATGGATTTCTGCGGCGTCACAGGTGGCGGTGCGGCGCGGATCGATGACCACCAGTTTCGGCTTGCCAGCGCGTTGTTCACGGGCGGCGAGAATGCGCTGATACAGCACCGGATGACACCAGGCCAGATTCGATCCGACCAGCACCACCAGATCGGCCTCCTCCAAATCCTCGTAGCAACCCGGCACGGTGTCGGCGCCGAAGGCCCGTTGATGTCCCGCCACCGACGAGGACATGCACAGCCGCGAGTTGGTATCCATGTTGGCGCTGCCGAAACAGCCCTTCATCAGCTTGTTGGCGACGTAGTAATCCTCGGTCAGCAATTGCCCGGACACGTAAAAAGCCACGGCATCGGGGCCATGTTCCGCCAGCGTGTTGCGAAAACCGGCGGCGACCGCATCCAGCGCCTCATCCCACGTTGCCGCCGTCCGGCCATTTCGGGATAGAGCAGGCGATCATCCAGACTCAGGGTTTCGCCCAGCGCCGCGCCTTTTGAACACAGCCGCCCGAAATTCGCCGGATGGCGTTCGTCACCCGCGACCTGCGCCTGACCGTCCGCATCCATCGTGACCTTCACCCCGCAACCCACCCCGCAATAGGGGCAGGTGGTGCGGATCATTCCGCCGCTGTTCATCGCTTTATCCTCCAGATCAAGCGGCTTGCGGTGGTGCAACCGACCGTTCCAGCCCCAGCCAGATCAAGCCGTTTTCCAGCCGCAGCGGATAGCGGGTCGCACAGCCCACATCGGGCGCTATCGCTTCGCCGCTTTCCAGTTCCAGCACCCAGTTATGCAGTGGACAGGTGATGCGGTGGCCGTGAACGATGCCTTGCGACAATGGCCCGCCCTTGTGCGGACAGCGATCCCGCAAGGCGAACAGTTGATCATCGGCGGCGCGGAAAATCGCCACGTCGCCATGCGGAGTCTTCACCACCCGCGAACCGAGCCGGGGAACGTCGTTGAGCGCACCGATTTCGTGCCAGTCATACATGATGATTTTCCTGAGGTTCCCTCTCCCTCTGGGAGAGGGGCTAGGGGTGAGGGGAGTTATTTTCAACCGACCTGCCGCAACGGCTGGAATTCGTGGGCGTCCACCCGTCCACTGACCCGTTCCGCCCACGGATCGATTTGGGCGAACTGCTGTGAGGCCAGAAACCGCTCATGCAGCACGTTACGGCCTTCGCCGTCCTCGACGATGCGCTGCTTGACGTAAGCCAGCCCGACCCGTTCCAGCCACGGCGCGGTGCGTTCCAGATAGCGCCCTTCCTCGCGATACAGTTGCATGAACGCCCCGGCGTACTCCATCGCTTCGGCTTCGGTCGCCACCTTGCACAACAAATCAGTGCCGCGCAGCTTGATCCCGCCGTTGCCGCCGACATGCAGCTCGTAGCCGGAATCCACGCACACCACGCCGAAATCCTTGATCGTGGCTTCGGCGCAATTACGCGGGCAGCCGGACACCGCCATCTTGAACTTGTGCGGCGTCCACGATCCCCAGGTCATTCGCTCCAGCTTGATGCCCAACCCGGTCGAATCCTGAGTCCCGAACCGGCACCATTCGGAACCGACGCAGGTTTTCACCGTGCGCAGCGACTTGCCGTAAGCGTGGCCGGACACCATGCCAGCGGCGTTGAGATCAGCCCAGACCTTGGGCAAATCCTCCTTTTTAACGCCCAACAGATCGATGCGCTGACCGCCAGTGATCTTGACGGTAGGCACCTGAAACTTGTCGGCCACGTCGGCAATGGCGCGTAACTCTTTGGCATTGGTCACGCCGCCCCAGATGCGCGGCACGACCGAATAAGTGCCGTCTTTCTGGATGTTGGCGTGAACCCGCTCGTTGATGAAGCGGGATTGCGAATCGTCCTGCGCTTCGCCCGGCCAGGTGGCGAGCAGATAGAAATTGATCGCCGGACGGCAGGAATGGCAACCGTCCGGCGTTTTCCATTCCATGAACTCGAACACCACCCGCAGACTCGTTAAATGCTGTTCGCGGATGGTTTTACGCACCTGATCGTGACTGTGATCGGTGCAGGCGCACAGCGGCTTTTCCTTCGGGGTCTTGGAGTAGTCGCCAACGGTCGCCGCCAGCAATTGCTCGACCAGCCCGGTGCAGGAACCGCAGGACGCCGACGCCTTGGTGTGGGCGCGGACGCCTTCCAGCGTGAACAGCTTCTGCGCCGTGATCGCCTTGACGATAGCGCCCTTGCACACCCCGTTGCAGCCGCAAATCTCCGCTTCATCGGCCATCGCCAGCACATTGTTGCCGCCGTGACCGGCATCGCCCAGATGCGCCTGCCCGAACAGAATCGAATCGCGAAAAGCGCCGATGTCGGTGCCTTCGCGCAGCAGTTGGAAATACCAGTTGCCGTCAATGGTGTCGCCGTACATCACCGCGCCCTTGACCCGGTTATCCTGGACTACCAGCTTCTTGTAGACGCCTCGCGCCCGGTCGCGCAGCACGATCTCATCGCAGCCCGGCCCGCCGCCAAAGTCGCCAGCAGAGAACACATCAATGCCCGTCACCTTCAGCTTGGTCGAAGTCACCGAGCCGCGATAGCGACTAATCCCGTAGCAGGCCAGATGATTGGCGCACACCCGCGCCTGTTCCCACAGCGGCGCGACCAGGCCATAGGTCTGGCCGCGATGCTGCACGCACTCGCCGACCGCGTAGATGCGCGGGTCGTAGGTCTGCATGGTGTCGTTGACCACGATGCCGCGTTCACAGTGAATGCCGAAGGCTTTAGCCAGCGTGATATTGGGACGAATGCCGACCGCCATCACCACCAGATCGGCGGGAATTTCCAGCCCGTCCTTGAAGCGCACCCCGCGAACCCGCTCCTCGCCCAGCAGGGCGACCGTTTGCATACCGGTCAGGAACCGCATCCCGCGCTCCTCCAGACTGGCCCGCAGCAAAGCCGCCGCTTCGGGATCAAGTTGCCGTTCCATCAGCACATCGAGCAGATGCACGACGGTGACTTCCATCCCCTGCTTCATCAAGCCGTTGGCCGCTTCCAGCCCCAGCAGACCGCCGCCGATGACTACGGCCTGTTTTTTACCCGACCGGGCCGCATCCAGCATCGCCTGCACATCGCGGATGTCGCGGAAAGTGATCACGCCGGGCAGGGTATTGCCGGGAATGGGAATAATGAAGGGATCGGAACCGGTCGCCAGCAACAGCCGGTCATACGGCGCAACGGCCTCATCGGCGGCTGAGCCTGTCGAAGCGTGAACCTGCCGCCGCGCCCGATTGATCCGCGTCACTTCTTGGCCCGCATGCAGGGTAATCCCCCGCTCGGCGTACCAGTTCAGATCATTGATCATGATCTGCTCGACCGTTTTCTCGCCCGCCAGCACCGGCGATAGCAAATCCGGTTGTAATTGCCGTAAGGCTCCGCGCCGAATACGGTGATGTCGTAGCGATCCGGCGCAATCGTCAGCAACTCTTCCAGAGTGCGCATTCCGGCCATGCCGTTACCTACTAAAACCAGACGTTCTTTTGCGCTCATCTTCAAAAACCTTGCCGCTAGAGATTCATACTCCCCTCGCCCTTTGGGAGAGGGGTTGGGATTCATACTCCCCTCG
>JAAUTD010000083.1 GCA_012031845.1 Synechococcaceae cyanobacterium SM1_2_3 | reverse complement strand
AAAGCCCGGTCATCGAAGAAGCGTCAATCATCGCGCCTTAATAGCCGAATCAACTTTTTTCATGCCATGCCGCCAGTTCTATCAGAAACAAGGCCGGCAAGATAGGGCTTTTACTGGTTTACGCTGTTCTAATCCGATCTTGTGAATCCCCCGGCAGAGCCGAGGGGTTTACTCAGGATTAATTAAAATCTGGTGATGCAGACCCCGCTATTTTGCGAACAAAATTAAGGCGCAGAGCGCACCTCGATTCTCACAATATTGGAGACATACCGGCCACCCGCTTTATCTCCAGGAACGACAAGACGCGCCATCCCATCATCCACGAGCGGCTTTCCATCGCCGGTCGCATAAGCCACTAACACCTGTTCTCCACCAAAATTGGTCAATAGATCAGCCACGGTAATGACGGACTCGTAACAATCAGAGGCGCGAATCACGACATATTTCCTGAGAATGTCGTTCTTTCGAGCGGAGTCAGTGATTACGATGGCTTCATTAAGCAGGTCCAGAAGCGGTACGCCAATGTAACTGGTGTCCACAGGCCCTTTTCCAGTGTTGTACCAGACATTGACCTTGGATGATGCGTACTTTTGGAGTGTTTCCAAAGTGAAGGTTTTGGTGTGAGTCACTTCGCCGACTAAATTGAATTGGCTGGGAGATTCGCCATCGCCGTCGCATCTTTGGCGAATTGCCAACGGGGATATTTGCATGGAGGATGGCGCGAATTGCCCGTAGGTGATAACGCTAAAACCCACGAGGCACAAGCAAAATAGAGGTTTTAAAAGGCAGTTGGAAGTCATGACTTAGAATATTCTCCGAGCGTTAATGAAAAGCATCTTTATTGTCCCAGTAGTCGTTTACTGGTTATGTAATTATATATATAACGATAAACAAAAAACATCTCCTATATCGCATCGCCGTTGATCTGAAGTGAGCGAGGATATAGGAGAACGAATTAGCTTTGGGAAACGGAAGAACGTCGGCTCACGCCGCCACGGGTAACGCTTCGTGAGTGAAGCAGTCTTTGGGACACACCCGCGAACAGGCTTCACAGCCGATGCAGTCCAGCGGATTGGAGAGCGTCATGAAGGCGTTATCACCATCGTCGTCGTCATCATCGTCGTCATCAAGGTCTGCGTTATCCAATCCGCGCTGCACAATAGTCAGCACATCACGCGGACAGACTTTGAAACAACGTCCGCAACCAATACATTTGCCTTCATCCAAGGCGGTCACAAACTGCGCCACCCATGTAGTGCCGCCACGGGTCAGGCCAGTGATGACTTGTTCTGCGCCCATAACACTATTTACCTCTCGCTACTCGCGCCATAAGCGGCGCTGATCAATTAACCCGGCACAAAGGTTAATCCGGCCGGGAACCATAAAATCGGAATTGGGATGTATGCCTTATTCCTGCCAGCCTTCAGCTTCCATCACATCGAAGCGGCTGGAATCGGCTGATTGTCGCCGCCGCAACGCCTGATTCAGCCACGGCGTTGAGCCTGCGCCCAAGGCGGCTTGCAACTCATGCAGCAGCGGCTCAATCGGCGTGCCCTCGGCGACTTTGAACGGCTGCACATCCGCCGTCAGCAATTGACGAATCGCGGAACCACCAACCGCCTGACAATAGACCGCCACACAGCCGTGCAGCAGCGCCATCTTGGCTTGCAGTTTGTCCTCGTGGCCGTCGGCTTCCAGTGCGCCGAACTGGGCAAATTCCACCAGCGCCACCTGTTCCGGGGTCACGGCGTAAATCGCCAGGGCGCTGGCCGTGCCAAAGTGCTGATCGACCCGTTTGCGGTCGCTGGTGGCGAAGGCCACCCGAATCGCTGTGGTCATGGCTTGCGCCTCAGTGCCGCCGTTCACAATCCACCAATGTCGGTTCAGAGCCATGCGCCGTCGTCTCCCAGCGGTGGTCGTCTTTACGGGAATAGAAGGAATGATAGGGCGCCACTCCGCCGTGACCGTGACCCTGGCCGAGCAGCAGATTGGCAATATCGAACAACGCCTGCCGCGCCCCGCGATAACCGATCCAGACCCGCTGATAGCCGCCCAGTTGATCGTAAAGCGGGAAACCGGCCCGCAATAACGGAATGCCCAGACGCTGCGCGGTGTCCGCCGCATGGGAATTGCTGATCAGCAATTCCGCTTCGCCGCGCCGGGCCAGCGCTTCCAAATCTTCCAGATCGCCGATTTGCACCTGAGCCAGCGCAGTTCGTTCCAGCACCGCAGCGCGATCCGGCGCGACTGCTGCGACCACTTCCGCGCCCATTTCGGGCAGCCATTGGCTGAAGGCGTGCAGCAGATCGGGATCAGCGGCGAGCGCGATGCGGCTGACCCAGCATGAAATGGGTGTCGAGCATGGCGTCGAGCAATTGCGCCCGCTGCCGCGCCAAACGCGCCGGGACAGCTTGCCCGGCGATTCCGGCCAAGGTCATCACCAGTTGATCATTGGCGGTCAGTCCCAGCAGGTGATCAAAACGATGTACTGGAACGCCGGTGCGCTCATGCAGCAACTCGGCGGCGGGATACAGCGACGCCCCGATCACCAGAGTGGCCGCCGCATCGCCCAGCGTGGCAAAGGCGCTGACCGGCAGGCCGCCCACCGTGACCGGCTTGAAATTCTCTGGATCGAGATGGCCGTCCAGCGAGTCGGCCAGATCGGGAATCATGATCGGATGCAGACCGAAACTTTCGATCAGTTCGCGCAAAGCTTCCACGTCGCCGGGCGTCAGCAGCGAACCGCACAGCACATTGACCTGGCGCGACCGGCTGCCGGGATACGCTTCTCGCGCTGGCGCAGCGGGAACCCATTCGCGGATCATCGCTTCTACCGCCGCCGCGTAACCGCTTTCAAGGCAGCCGCTGAAATCCGGGGTATTGACCGGAATGATCCGCACCGCCTGAAATTCGGGATGCAGCTCGCGGAAGACCTTCAGCACCCGAACGATGTCCGTGCCCTGGGCTTCGGACAGACCCGTGGTCAGCAAGCCAATCGCGGCGGGCCGGTTCTTCTCGCAGATGGTTTTCAGCGCCTCGATCACATTATCGTCCGCGCCCATCACGCTGCTGATCGGGTCCATTGCGGTGGTCTGCAATGGGATCGGCTCGCGGAAATGGCGGACGAAAAAGACCTTGGCGAACGCGGTGCAGCCTTGGGCGCCATGCAGCAGCGGCATCGCCCGCTCCAGTCCCAGCACCGCCAGACTCGCGCCCATCGCCTGACTGGTTTTCAGCGGACTGACCGACAGCGCTTTACTGCGGCGGATCATCTCAGCCATGACTCGCCTCCAGCGTGATCACATCCCACGGCGCGGGCCGACGCACCGCGTCCCATACCGGATTTTCCACGGTGCGGGCGATCTGCCGCGCCAGCTCGGTCATGCCGCGATAGCCAGCATAGGCGAATTCCCGCTCCTGATTGATGTCGAGAAACGGCAGCCGGGCCTTGAGCGCGGTGTACATATTGCGCCCACCGGCGATGAGCAGATCGGCCTGATATTCCTTGGAAAGCGCCAGCAATTCACGGGCGTTGCCGTCCTCGATCATCCGGGCGTCCTCGCCCATCAAGTCACGGATACGGGCCTTGTCTTCTTCGGTGGATTTCTTGGTGCCGGTGGCGACCACGGTAATCCCCAAATCCTGTAGCGCCGACACGATGGACCAAGATTTCACGCCGCCGGTGTAGAGCAGCGCCCGCTTGCCATGCAGCCGTTGCCGCCACGGTTCCAATGCGATATTGGCGCTGGCTTCCTCACGGGCGATTACGGCTTCGGTGCGCTGGCTTAAATCGGGATCGCCAATCAGACGGGCGATGTCACGCAGGGCTTGCGACACATCGCGCACTCCGTAAAAACTGCCCTCGAACCAGGGGGTTCCGAACTGTTCCTTCAGCTTGCGGGCGACGTTCAGCATGGCCCGCGAGCAGACGATCATGTTGACTTCGGCGCGGTGCATGGTTTGCACTTCGCGAAAGCGGGTATCGCCGGACAGGGTACACAGCACCCGCAAACCCAGTTCATCGAACAGCGGCAACACCCGCCACATTTCCCCGGCGATGTTGTATTCGCCGATTAAATTAATGTCATGCACCTTCAAATCGGGTCGAGCGGGGTCAACCGGCGGTGGCAGCGGCTCGCTGGTTCCGACGACGTACTGCACCATCACTTCCCCGGCAATGCGATTGCCCAGATTCTTGCTGCCGTAAAAACCGGCGGCATCCACTGGCACCACTGGTACGCCCCAACGCTGTTCCGCCGCTTTGCAGATCGCGGGCAAATCGTCACCGATCAAGGCGGTGACGCAGGTGCTATAGACGAATACTGCTGCGGGCTGATAGCAATCAATCGCCTGCTTGACCGCATGAAACAACCGCTTTTCACCGCGCCCCATGATCACGTCCTGCTCGCTCAAGTCCGTAGTCATCCCCAGCCGGTACAACGCCGGGCCGGTGGAGCGAGCGCCCCGGTTATCCCAGGAGCTACCAGCGCATTCGATGGGGCCGTGAACGATATGCGCCACATCGGCAATCGGCAGCAGCGCGATCTGAGCGCCGTCAAAGGCGCAACCGCCCGCCGAAGCGCCAGGTTTAGGACGAGCGCAGCCGGACTTGGCCTTGAGATTGTGATCGCAGGCTGGCTCATCGCGTAGAGCAGCCAGATCGCTAGGTTTCATCGCGGCGTCCTCAAAGAATGCGGTTTTTTGACAGGATGCACAGGATTCACCAGGATTTTTATCCAGTTGATCCTGTACATCGATGTTCAAATGAACTAGGTGCGCTTAGCTGGCGTCAGCCAGACTCAGCAACTCCGGCTTGACCTGTTCCAGCCATTCTTCCAGCCGTTCCTCGGTCAGATCAGCCTGGTTATCCTGATCCAGCACCAGCCCGATAAATTCGCCATTAACGACCGCCTTGGACTTGTTGAACTCGTAGCCATCCACCGGCCAGGAGCCAATCAGGGTCGCGCCTTTCTTCTTCAGTTTCTTGCCAAAAATGCCCAGCGCATCCACAAATTCATCGGGATAGCCCACCTGATCGCCCAGTCCGAACAGGGCGACAGTTTTACCGGCCCACTCCACCCCATCCAGCGCGGGCAGAAACTCGGTCAGCGTCTCCGGCAGCTCGCCGTCGCCCAAAGTCGGCGTGCCGAAAATCAGCGCAGTGTATTTCGCCAGTTCCTCGGCGGCAGTGGCTTCCTTGACGTTATGCAGCGCGACTTCACCTTCGTCGAACTGCTTCTTGATCATTTTGGCGACTTTACGGGTGTTGCCGGTGTCGGTCGCATAGAACAAACCAATTTTCGCCATGAGGGAATTTCCTCTGTAGTTGCCTAATTTTTGTGAAAATTTAGGAATTCAGCACGGTTGCCAGCACTACGCCAGTGGCGTACTGCGCATCGGTGGTGAGATGCAGGCACATCTGGCGGCCATCCACCAGATAAACATTGAAGTCCGCGCCGTTCAGCACCGGCTCGACCGAGTTGATGTCGTCATCCATACAACTGGTGAAATAGACGCCGGGATAGATCCGCCGCAATCGGGTCAGCGTCGCCGGATTGACCCCTTGGGCAGCGGCCAGCCGGGCAATGTCCGTCAGTTGGCGCGGGGTAATCATGGCGCACTGTCCACCGTTTCCGGCGGCGGCTCGCCATGGTGCGGTTCCGCCGCTTGGCCAGCCACGGCGGCGGATGATCGCTCGCCAACACCCGTTGCAGTTCGGCCAGCAGCCCCGAAATATCCTCGGCTTGCGGCCGCTTGAACGGATGAATGCCGCTATTGATCACCCGCGCCGCCGCCGGGCCGCCAATGGACAGCACCGCCAGCAGATCGCAGTCCTTGATCAGCGCCACTCGTTCCGCGCTGTGATCAGCACTGAGCTTGGCAGTAGCCGGAGCCGTCCGCACCGCAATCAGCCGCACTGCGGTCGCTGAAACCTGGTACACCAGAAACCGGGCGCAGGAACCAAAATGCCCATCCAGCCGCTCGCCGGTGTTGGACGCACAGGCAATCTGGATCGATCCCGGCAACGGTTCAGCGCAGTCGGGATCAGGCGTCGGAACCGCGCTGAGGGCGCTGGCGTCGTCTTCGCCGTGCAGGAAGTGCAGGGCCTGCCGCAACGCCGCCACATTGTCAATTTCGCTCAATGCGCCATCCGCCCCAGTCTTCAAATCCCGGATTTTCACGCTGTTCAACTTGGCCTCAGTCAGCGGTTCGCCCAATACAGCGATCAGCACCCGCATCAGTTCAGCCGGGCTGGTGTCCGGCAGCGCCCGCGCCGCCAGGCCAATCCGCAGCGCCAGACAATCAGGAAGCAGGTTGGCCTCGTTCATAAGCGTTTCACCCGCACCGTCAGCGGCAATTTGGGCGTCTCCTCGAACGGTTCAAGGTAAAACCGCGACCCGTCGGCCAATTCGATTTCACCACCCCACTGGCCGGGACCGGAGTGTTCCAGCGCGACCACGACTTCCTCGTGATCCTTTTTGGTGATGTAGAACACCAGTTGACCGGCGGTGTTATTGCGCAACATGACGGATGGCATGGCCGTAAGGCACTCCTGTCAACACGGCGGGCCGAAAGGCCCGCCTGATGGTTAGCGAATCAGATCAAAGGCGTAGTCGGTTTCGCCCAGGATCATGGTTTCCTGATCAAATCGCTCCATGACCGCGTTCACCAGCGTCTTGAGGATGTACATCGCGCCCTCGTACCCCAAGGTGGTGTCGCGGTGCAGATGGTGGCGGTCGAACAGCGGGAAACCCAAGCGGATCAACGGCACTTCATGCTCCTTGCCTTTGTGCAAGGTGTCGCGCTGGATAAACTTGCCGTAGGAATTGCCGATCAGATAATCGGGCTTCTTGCTGAACACCAGCGAGCGCAGATGCCACAAATCCTTGCCCATGTAGACCTCGGCTTCCTGGCCATACGGCGAATCCTTGAGCATCTTGGTGATGTCCTTCGCCCACTTCTTGCTGCCGTTCTGGCAAAGCACATGCAGCGGTTCCGCGCCCAGTTCCAGCAACACCTGACACATGCCGGTCACGAAGTCGGGATCGCCGAACACCGAATATTTCTTGCCATGCAGCCATTGGTGAGAATCGGCCATCATGTCCACCGCGGCCGCGCTCTTTTTCCAGCGATTCGGGAATCGGCTTGCCGGTCAGTTCCGACACTTTCATCAGGAACGCATCGGTCCACGCCAGCCCCATCGGAATGTCAATGCTGGACGCCGGCTGTTTCCAGGTGTCCTGCACGAACTTCTTGGTTTTGGTCAGATGCCACGGTTGCAGCAACAAGGTGTCAATCGCGTTGGGCGCGTCCTTGAGTTCCTCCTGAGTGGTGCCGCCGGCGTACATGCGGAATTCACCATCCGCCGGGGTGTCCAGCACTTCCTCGGGATCGCTGAGGAAGGTGTACTCCACCCCCATTTCCTTCAGCATCCGCTTGATGACCCGCAGATTGCCCAGATAGCCGTCGAAGCCCAGCACCAGATTGAGCTTGCCGTTGCTGCCAACCACCTTGTCATCCATGATTTTAAGGGTGAAGTAGTTCAGAATCCCTTCCAGCATATTGTCCCAGCCAGTGGTGTGGCTGCCGACGAAGCTGGGGGTATGGGCAAACGGGGTGGGGAAATCCATCGGCACCCGGCCGTCTTTCTTGGCGTTGGTGATAAAGGCGTTGAGGTCGTCCCCGATGACTTCCGCCATGCAGGTGGTGGACACGATCATCATTTCTGGTTCATACATTTTCTTGGCGTTTTCCATGCCCTCGAAAATGTTGTTCTGGCCGCCGAACACCGCCGCGTCTTCCGTCATCGAATCGGACACAATCGCAATCGGTTCGCGGAAATGCCGGTTGAGATAGGTGCGGAAATAAGCCACGCAACCCTGCGAGCCATGCACATAAGGCAGCGCCTTGTGGAAACCCAGTGCGCACAGCACTGCGCCAGCCGGCTGACACACCTTGTTGGGATTAACGCCCAGCATCTGCCGCTTGAAATTCAGCTCCTTGTATTCTTCAGTGGTGGTCCACTGGAACACTTCCTCGATCTTCTCCGGCGAGTGCGCTTCTTCAAACACCCGTTTACGGGCGAAGGCGTCCTGATATTCGGGTTTGGTGAACAGGGGAAATCCCTGTTGGATATTGCCTAAATCTTGACTCATGTCGAGTTCCTCAATTCATTCCCGTCACCCGTGGACGGGAGAGGGGTTGGGGGCGGGGTTTGCAGTGGTAAAAACCAACCGTCTGACCCTAACCCTCTCCTCTGCGCAGGGGAGAGGGAACTAAATGTTCGTCTTACGCGGCTTCGGCTACGCTGGCGGACGGTTGCGCCTTCTTCTTCCAGGGCGCGGTAATCTTGCCCCAGCACGGATTGTTGATCGCCATATCCATGTCACGGGCGAAAATGGCGAAGCCGTCATAAGCGTGATAGGGGCCGGAGTAATCCCAGGAGTGCAGTTGCCGGAACGGAATGCCCATCTTGTGGAAAACGAATTTTTCCTTGATGCCGGAGCCGATCAGATCGGGCTTCAGCCGCTCGGCGAAGGCTTCCAGTTCAAAGCTGGTGGCGTCGTCGTAAATCAGCGCGCCTTCCTGCAATTCCTTGAAGGTGCGGTCATAGTCGTCGTTGTGGGCGAACTCGTAACCGGTGCCAATGATTTCCATGCCCAGGTCTTCATAAGCGCCGATGACGTGGCGCGGCCGCAGTCCGCCGACGAACAGCATGACCCGCTTGCCTTCCAGCCGGGGCCGGTATTTGGCGATGATCGCGTCCATTTCAGCCTGATTTTCCGCGATCACCCGCTCGGCGTTGGCCTGAATGGTTTCGTCGAAACGCGCAGCAATCAGGCGCAGGCTTTTAGCGATCTGGGTCGGCCCGAAGAAGTTGTACTCCAGCCACGGAATCCCGTACTTCTCTTCCATGTGGCGGCTGATGTAGTTCATCGAGCGGTAGCAATGCAGCAGATTCAGCTTGGGTCTGAGGCTGGACACCATTTCAAACTCAGGCAGCGTGCCGTCGCCAGACCACTGACCGACCACCCGCAGACCGATGGATTCCAGCAGCACCCGCGACGACCAAGCGTCACCGCCGACGTTGTAGTCGCCGGTCAGCACGATGTCATAGGGCGTGCTTTCAATGGCGGACTCCTGGCCGTCGCGGATCGGCAGCACCCAATCGCGCAGGGTGTCGTTGGCGACATGGTGGCCCAATGATTGCGACACGCCCCGGAACCCTTCGCAGCGGGCCGGCACGATGGTCTTGCCGATGTCCTTGGCTTTTTTCTTGGCGACGGCCTCGATGTCGTCGCCGATCAGGCCAATCGGGCACTCGGATTGAACCGAGATACCCTTGACCAGTGGGAACAGGGTGTTGATCTCGTCAATGATGGTCGCGAGCTTCTTGTCGCCGCCGAACACCACGTCTTTCTCTTGAAAGTCAGAGGTGAAGTTCATGTCGGAGAACAGATTGATCCCGCTGTAGCCACCGGCGTAGTTCCGGCGTCCGCCTCGCGAAAGCTGACCGCAACCGACCGGCCCGTGCGAGATGTTCACCATGTCCTTGATCGGCCCCCACACTACGCCTTTGGAACCGGCGTAGGCGCAGCCGCGAGCGGTCATCACCCCCGGCAGCGCCTTTTTATTGGCGACCAGGCATTTGTTGGATTTTTCCAGCGTGGGGTCGTTGGCCATCAAGTGCTTGGCGCGCTGCTTGCCGGTGGCTTCCGGGTAGACCTGCAACACTTCCTGAATCAGTTGTTCGGTTTCTTGGCGGTTCATGGTCATGGGCGATTCCTCGAACGTGTTCTCAATCCCTCCTCCCAACTGGGGGAGGGTTTTATAGGCAGGTAAATCAGGCGGCTACCGCTGCTTCAGCTTCGGCGGTCTTGCCAATGATGGACTGGTCTTCCTCGTCCATGATGCCGAACTCCATCAGCAGTTCTTCCAGCTCATCCATCGTCAGCGGCTTGGGGATCACGAACTTCTTGTTGTCCACGATCTTGCGGGCCAGGGTGCGATATTCGTCGGCCTGCTTGGCGGTCGGGTCATATTCGATGACCGTCATCCGGCGGATTTCGGCCCGCTGCACCACGTTGTCACGCGGCACGAAATGGATCATCTGGGTGCCCATTTTCTCGGCCAGGGCTTCAATCAACTCGGATTCCTTGTCGGTCTTGCGCGAGTTGCAGATCAGCCCAGCCAGCCGCACCTTGCCGGAGGTGGCGTATTTGCAGATGCCCTTGGCGATGTTGTTGGCGGCGTACATCGCCATCATTTCCCCGGATACCACGATGTAGATTTCCTGGGCCTTGCCTTCGCGAATCGGCATGGCGAAACCACCGCACACCACGTCGCCCAATACGTCGTAAAACACGAAATCGAGGTCTTCTTCGTAAGCGCCTTCTTCTTCCAGGAAGTTGATGGCGGTGATGACGCCGCGACCGGCGCAGCCGACGCCTGGCTCCGGGCCGCCGGATTCGACGCAACGAATGCCGCCGTAACCCACTTTGAGGACTTCATCCAGTTCCAGATCTTCAACCGTGCCGGCTTCCGCCGCCATTTCCATAATGGTGTTCTGCGCCTTGGCGTGCAGAATCAGCCGGGTGGAATCAGCCTTGGGATCGCAGCCGACGATCATGATCTTCTTGCCTTCGGCGGCGAGGCCGGCGACCAGATTCTGGGTGGTGGTGGATTTACCGATGCCGCCCTTGCCATAAATGGCGCATTGCCGTATTGCCATTGCCATACACTCCTATCGCTGAATGCGAAGTTTTTGCTCTCAGGCTCCAGGGTTTCAATACCCGTGCCAAGCGATAAAATGGCAATTAGTTTATTGATTTTTAATGATTTTTATCTTAAAAATTTTGCGAATGGCGGGGGATGGCTACAGGGCAAATCCAACAAAGCCTGAGTCTTGTACGGTTAGGAACAATTTGGATACGTTCAGCGGGTGGGATCAGGCATCGAACCACCTCGCCCTTCGGGCGTCCCTCCTTAGCTAAGGGGGGAACAAACCCACGGCGGGAGCTTCTTGATTTCCCCTCCTTGGCAGGATTTTCGCTCCTTCCGTTCGCCCTGAGCTTGTCGAAGGGCATTCATCGGTAAAAATGGGGTTCGACAGGCTCACCCCGAACGGTTTTTGAATCCGAAGCGAAAGTCCTCCTTGGTTAAGGAGGGGTGGCGCAACGCGCCGGGGTGGTTCGACTCGCGAACATCCTGATGCGCATTGCCTCCATTTGAAAATTTTTGTGGCTACTTATCGCAGTTTTGCACTTGCCCAGCCGAAAAGCGAAGCCGTCCGTCTTGGTTGCAATAATACTGCCCATACTTATCCATAAACTTTCCACCGAAATAAACTGCAATTCCAATCAGGATGAGAATTAGCAGCAAAATTGCTAATCCTATTATTAGACTTTTATAGCTATTATGAGATTTGGTGTTTTGCTTGATCACAGTTAATGCAAGTTCTTCCGGCATACGGGTAATTTTCAGCGGGCCATAGATGGATCCCATCACTGAAAAATAATCGCCTGAATAGCTGAGGTAAATCCGGGAAATAGAAGGGTCTCTCCAGTTGCCGAGTGGCTCTTCGTAAATCAGGGTTGATTCATCAATCTTGAAACTGAAGGGATTGTGTTTTGCAGATCGAATTTGCGCTTCAAACTTCTTACACCAGTCATCAGGCAGTTTGGATAAAAACTGAGTAGCAGGTTTGCTCATACCCCGGCTCCTTTTATCAGCAATGTCAATCATGATCGAAAGCGGTTTTGCACTTCAAACCCTTTGCCAGTCAATCCGGTGTAAATCAGAAAAAGAATACTGACCACAAATATCAGCAGCATAGCCGCGAAAAACCAGGGATTGGAGTCTGGCGTGCCTTCCCATACACAATAGTATCTATCCAGCGGGTTATCGAAGTGACCGCGATAGGCGTGAAATGCCGGGCAATCCGTCGGCAGGACATTCTGAATATTTTGAGATGCCTTATGAATAAGACTCGCGCCGCTCATGGTCATCCATTTGAAATAGGAATAAACCAGCGTAATCACAGCGGCTATTTGTGCAAGGCTCCATATCATTTTGCTACTGAACTGGATATTCATTGTCATTTTAA
Organism: Synechococcaceae cyanobacterium SM1_2_3; assembly: GCA_012031845.1. Classification (GTDB taxonomy): domain Bacteria; phylum Pseudomonadota; class Gammaproteobacteria; order Competibacterales; family Competibacteraceae; genus Contendibacter. The sequence continues at coordinate 481 of JAAUTD010000083.1, read as the reverse complement.
AACCTTCTGTAAATATTCCTGTAATCGGTTGAGATTCAGGTTCCAAGGCTCCAGCGTCGTGGGCCGCTGGAGCAGCCTAAACGGCATTCCCACGCCGGAGCGTCGGAACAAGAAAAAGTAAAGGAAGCCAGACCATGAGCGTGAGAACTGCCCTGAAGTTTATCTTTTTCATCATCGGCCTCATTGTTCTTAGGACTTTCGCTTAGCGTTCTAAAAGGTCAATATTTTGATATAATTTGGATATGATAACCAAACAACGTTATGTCGAATACTTAATCAGTACTCCCATTAATTTTACCTGTACAAATCTAGCCGATCATAGGGATACAATCAGTCACGATGCCATCAGCGACTATCTACGACGTGAAAAATACACGGCCCGCCATCTCTGGGAGTTAGCGGAATATTTAATCAATGACGGCCCCGAAGCGTATCTGATTGTGGATGACAGTGTTCAGGATAAACGCCATTCCCACGTCAT